>JASFRE010000144.1:0-9048 GCA_050115055.1 Candidatus Eiseniibacteriota bacterium
GTGTCTACGGTCTGGCCGGCACCCTCAACCTGGCCGACCTGCACCTGCGCATGGCGGCGATCCACGCCGCACGGCCGGACGCGGTGACGCTCGTCGCGACGGTCCTGGCGCTCGCCTTCGCGCTCAAGGGGGCGCTATTCCCGCTCTACTTCTGGCTGCCGGCCAGCTACCACGTGCCGGCTCCCGGCACCTGCGCGCTCTTCGCCGCCCTCCTCACCAAGGTCGGGATCTACTCGCTGCTACGGCTGCTCACGCTGCCGTTCGCCAGCGTGCAGGGGCTCGTACCGGTGCTCCTGGTGATGGCCGTCGTCACCATGCTGAGCGGCGTGCTGGGAGCGCTGGCACAGTTCGAGATCCGGCGCATCCTCGCCTGGCACAGCATCAGCCAGACCGGCTACATCGCCGCCGGCCTGGGAATGCTGTACCTGCCCGACCCGCGCGTGCGACTGCTCGCGATCACCGCCATGCTCTTCTTCCTGCTGCATCACGCCCTGGTCAAGCCGGCGCTCTTCCTGCTGAGCGGGCTGGTCGAGCGACGGAGCGGCACGACCGACCTGAAGCTCGCCGGCGGGCTCTACCCGGCTCGCCCGGTGCTGGCCGCCGCCTTCCTGCTGGCCGCGTTCTCGCTGGTCGGGATCCCGCCACTGTCGGGCTTCTGGGCGAAGCTCGGCATCCTCAGGGCGGCCGCGGCCGGCGACCAGTGGGCGGTCCTCGCCGTCGCCCTGGCCGCCGGATTGCTCACCCTGCTCAGCATGGTCAAGATCTGGAGCGAGGCCTTCTGGAAACCGCGCGCGGAATCCCACGGGGTACCGGCAAGACCCGTGGGGGCAGCGCTGTGGGGGGCGACGCTGATGCTCCTGGTACTCGTCGCCGGTCTGGGGGTCTACCCGCGTCCGGTCCTCGAGCTGTCGCGCCGCGCGGCGGCGGCGGCGCTCGACCCGCGCGCCTATGTCGAGGCGGTCGGCCTCGATGCGACGGCGGCAGCGACGGCGGCTGCGACGGCGGCAGCGACGGCAACGGCGGCAACGTGGGAGGAACCGTGATGCCGGGTCTCCTGGAGCTGGTGCTGATCACCGGTCTCTGGGTACTCCTGACCGGGAATGCGGGGCCCGCGAACCTGCTGGCCGGCGTGGCCATGGGGATCGCCCTGCTCGCCTGGCTGCGGCTGGGGATCGGCGACCCGCGCGACGCACGGCACCGGTCGCGCCGCACCGTGCTGCGCAAGGTGCCGGCGGCGATCGGGTTCCTCGGGTTCCTGGTCGGCGAGCTGGTGCTCTCGTCGATGCGGATCGCCATCGACGTCCTGACGCCCGGCCCCAACCGGCACCCGGCCCTGGTCGTCGTGCCGCTCGACGTCGATAGCGATCTCGAGATCGCGCTGCTGGCCAACCTCGTGTCGCTGACGCCGGGCACGCTTGCCCTCGAGGTGTCGCGCGATCGACGGGAGATGCTGATCCACGCCATGTTCGCACCGGATCACGAGGCGCTGCGTCGCGAGATCAAGGACGGCTACGAGCGCCGCGTCAAGGAGCTGCTCGCATGAACCCCGGGAACGACGCCCTCGTCGCGACCTGCCTCACCGCGCTGCTGGTCACGGTGCTCGTCGCCATGGGGCTCGCCGCCGTCCGTCTGCTCAGGGGACCGACCCTGGCGGACCGGGTCATGGCGCTCGACGTGCTGGTGATCGGTGCGGTGGCCGCGGTGTCGCTGCAGGCCTGGCAGCGTGGCGGCGCGGCGATGCTCGACCTGGCGGTGGCGGTGGCCATGGTGACCTTCCTGAGCGCCGTGGCGCTGGCCTGGTATCTCGAGCGCCGGGGGGACGCGTGATGACGCTGTCGACGGCCATCGCCCTCGTCCTGTCCGGTCTGGGGGCGATCATGATCCTCCTCGCCGCCGCCGGGCTGCTGCGATTCCCGGACATCTACACGCGCAGCCACGCGGCCGGCAAGGCGGCGACACTCGGCGTCTGCACGGTGCTCCTGGGCTGTGCGCTCGGCCTGGCCGAGCCGGGCGCCTGGATCCGGTCGCTGGTGGCGGTGGTGTTCCTCTTCGTCACCATCCCCGTCGGCGCCCAGCTGGTGGCGCGCGCCGCCTTCCGCAACGGCGCCCTGCCGGCGCCCGAGACCCGCATCGATCCAGCCGTCGGCGGCCTGGAACGCGAAGCGCCGCCCAGCGATGGAGGCGCGACACCGCCCGGAGGTCGATCATGAGACGCATGGCGCAGTCGTCCTGGTCGGTCGCGTGTTCGTTCTTCGCGGGCCTCGCCACGATCGCCTGGTGCGCGGCGTGCCTCCCCGGCTGCAACCCCGACGGGCCGCCCCCCGGCGACGAGGGACTCGCCATCGTGCTCGTCGATACGGGCGAGATCCTGCTCACCGACGCGCACCTCGAGGCGTATGACTGGGACACGCACCGGCTGCTCCTGGCGCCCTCGGGGGTCGACCGCTGGGAGTCGTTCGCCGTCTGGGACACGACCCACACGCCTCCGGTCCGGAAGCTCGGTGCCCTGACCGGCCGCGAATTCTCGCTCAGGATCGACGGCATCGAGATGTATCGTGGTCACTGCTGGTCCCTGGCGATGTCGATGATGCGGAGCGGCGTGTTGCTCTACGACACGATCGGTGCTGCCCCCGATCGATCGCTGCGGCTCGGATTCGAGCGGCTCGTGGACGAGACGGCCGCGGATCCCCGCGGGCGGCCGGAGATCGAGGCCTGTCTGCGCACGCGCGGCAAGCTCCGCTCCGGGCGATGAACGCGCCCTCTGCGCGCAACGGTCGCGGGGATGGGAGGACGATCGACTTGGGCACCGAGGTCACGCTGCGGCCGGTCGAGGACGCCGACCTGCCGGTCTTCTTCGCCCATCAGCGGGACCGCGCTGCCCGGTGGATGGCCGCCTTCACGTCGGACGATCCCGAGGACCGCGCGGCGTTCGACGCCCACTGGCTGCGCATCCGCGGTGACCACTCGGTCACCGTGCGCACCGTCCTGTGCGGGCGCGAGGTCGCCGGCCACGTCGCCGCCTTCGAGCGTGACGGGACACCCGAGGTCACCTACTGGATCGGGCGCGGGTTCTGGGGGCGCGGCATCGCCACGCAGGCCCTCCGGCTCCTCCTGGACGAGGTCCGGACGCGCCCCATCGACGCCCGCGTGGCCCGGGACAACGCTGCCTCGATCCGCGTGCTCGAGCGCTGCGGCTTCGTCGCGTGCGGCGAGGAGCGCGGATTCGCTGCCGCGCGCGGTGGCGAGATCGAGGAGCTCATCTACCGGCTCGGCCCGGCGCGCACATCACTCGAACGACCACTCCGGACGTTCGGCATTCGCCGGCCCGGAGTCGACTACCGCCTGCGGCCGGGCGCCTATGCCGTCGCCACGAATGCGAGCGCCGCCATCGCCGCGGTGTCGACGCCGAGCGGCCTCTTCCTGCCAGGCGGCGGACGACTCGACGGCGAGACGCCCGCCCAGGCGGTCGTCCGCGAGGCTCGCGAGGAGTGTGGATTGCGGGTGCGCGTCGTCGCGCCACTGGGTACGGTCGACGAGCTGGTCGACGGGCCGCGACCGACCCGCGGCTGGTGCAAGCGCTGCACGTTCTTCATGGTGGAGATCGTGGCGCTGGACGGTGGCGGCGAGGCCGATCACGTGCTCGTCTGGCTGTCACCGGAGGAGGCGACCCGCCGCCTGCAGCACGCCGCCCACCGCTGGGCGGTGACGCGCGCGGCGAAGCCGGCGCCCGACGGACAGGAGCGGAGATGATCGAACAGATCGTCGCTGCCTGGCGCATCAACCACCGAGTCAACCTGCGCCTCATCGAGCAGATCAGCGACGCGGGCATGCGCTGCACGCTGTCGAAGCGCGGCGGCCGTAACGTGGTCCGCCAGTTCGCGCACCTGCAGTACGTCCGGGTCCATCAGTTGCGGAGCCGGGCGAAATCGCTGGCGGCGGGAGCGCAGGTCTTCGCCACGCACGACGAGCCGGACCGCGCGACGCTGGTGGCCGCGCTCGACGATTCCGCGGATCGCATCGAGCAGTGGCTGCGACTGGCCAGCGAGGGAGCGCCGCGCATCCGCGCCTTCAAGCGCGGGCTGGTGCCCACCGTCGGCTACCTGATCGCGCACGAGAGCCATCACCGTGGCAACATCCTGCTGACGCTGAAGCAGTGCGGCGAGGCGGTGCCGGCGGCGGTCCGGAACGGCATCTGGGACTGGGAGCGGATCTAGACGCGGCGCCCGGCGACGCGCCGGCCGGAGGCGATCCGGCAATCGCCCGGCTTCCCGGGATCCCGCCGGATCGCGACAGGTGAACCGCGACAGGTGAACAGGATGACGGAGCACCCACCGCACCCCGCCGAGCGCGAGAACCAGCGTCTCTGGGACGAGATGGCACCGGTCCATTTCCGCGCCTACGAGGAGGTCCGGATGCTCCGCGACGGTCGCGAGGTGCTCGACGCGGTCGAGCTCCGCGAGATCGGCGACGTGCACGGCAAGCGCCTCCTCCACCTGCAGTGCCACATCGGCACCGACACGCTCGCCTGGGCACGGCACGGCGCCATCGTCACCGGCGTCGACTTCTCCTCCGAGTCGCTGGCGCTGGCCCGTGCCCTGCAGCAGGAGCTGGGGCTCGAGGCGACCTTCGTGCACTCGAACCTCTACGCGCTGCGATCGCACCTCGAGGGGAGCTTCGACATCGTCTACGCCTCGCGCGGCGTCCTGTGCTGGCTGCGCGACCTGCAGGCCTGGGCCCGCCTCATCGCCCACTACCTCGAGCCGGGTGGCTTCTTCTACCTGCTCGAGTCGCACCCGATCGTGAACATCTGGGACGACACGAAGGCGGGGGCGCTGACCGTCGCTCACTCCTACTTTCACGACCCGGAGCCGCGCTGCTGGGATGACGACGCTCCCGACTATGCCGACCGCACCTACGTGCCCCAGCTGCCCTCCTACGAGTGGACGTGGTCGGTCGGCGACATCCTGAACGCGCTCATCGAGAGCGGTCTGGTGATCGAGCACTTCAGCGAGTACGATCGTCTGTTCTACAAGGCCCTCCCGGACATGGTGCGCTGCTCCGAGCGCGCCTACCATCTGCCCGCCCATGCCGGCAAGCTGCCGTGGATCTTCACGCTCCGCGCCCGCCGGCACTGACCGGGGCCCCACGCCAGGCGCGCAGAGCCCCGCACGGAGACCCGCCGGCATGCCGATCGTGAGCCTGGCGCTGGAGCACGAGACCGCCTTTCGCGAGTTCCTGGCCGATTTCGCGGCTGCCGGCGAGACGCGGATCCCGGCCATGCTGACCACGACCGACCGGCCCCAGGCCGAGATCGTCGGCACGCTGGATGCGTGGTCACGGGGCGAGCAGCTGCCGGCCGGCTGGGTCCCGAACACCACGCGTTTCCTGATGGAGGGCGGACGGTTCCTCGGCGTCTCCAACCTGCGGCACCGGCTGACCGACGCGCTCATCGAGCACGGCGGTCACGTCGGCTACAGCGTCCGGCCCTCGGCGCGCGGCCAGGGTCACGCGACCCGCCTCCTCATGGCAGCGAAGACGGCGGCGCGGGGGCTCGGCATCGACCGCATGCTGGTGACCTGCGACCGTGACAACCTCGCATCGGCGCGGGTCATCGAGAAGTGCGGCGGCGCGCTGTGGCAGGAGGGGCTCTACGAGCCGCTCGGGGTCGTGGTGCGACGCTACTGGATCCCGCTCGATCGCTAGGACCTCGACCGGCGCCGCCGCGAGGACGCGCCCCCCGCAATCCCCCGGGAGGACAGCCATGCGTGGCAGAGAAGGAGACGCCTTCCTCGACGGCGCGCGCCGCGAGTTCCGGCGCCTCGAGGAGCTCGCCGGGCGCGCGCTCGATCAGATCGACGACGCGGCCTACTTTCGTACCCTCGACGACGATGGCAACAGCATCGCTGTCCTCGTCAAGCACCTGGCCGGCAACATGCGATCGCGCTGGACCGACTTCCTGACGACCGATGGCGAGAAGCCCGATCGCGACCGGGACTCGGAGTTCGTGATCACCGGCCGTGACGATCGCGCGACGCTGACCGAGCGCGCGGCGGCGGGCTGGCGCTGCCTCGAGGCGGCGCTGGCGCCGCTCGGTACCCCCGACCTCGAGCGCACGGTGACGATCCGTGGCGAGCCGCACACCGTGCTCGAGGCGGTGAGCCGCCAGCTCACCCACTACGGCTATCACGTCGGCCAGATCGTGCTGCTCGCTCGCCACTGGGCCGGCGATCGGTGGCAGACGCTGAGCGTGCCGCGGGGCGGCTCCCGGGCCTTCAACCGCGCCCCGGAGGCCTACCTTGGCGCCGAGGACGGGTCGCAGGCGCGCGACGCCGGCCGCCATGCTATCGTGGACGGGAAGCCGACGGACGATCCACCCGATGCTGCGGGGCGGGCCCGCGGGAGGCGCAGGTGAGCCACGACGCACCGTTCAAGATCCGTCTGAGCGACGAGCGCCGGCAGCGCCTGGTCCGCATCCTGCAACATCACTTCGAGTCGAGCTATGCCGAGTCGCTGAGCGAGTTCCGCGCCGTGCAGCTCGTCGACCTCTGCCTGCGCGAGCTGGGGCCCACGGTCTATAACCAGGCGATCCAGGACGCCTGCGCGTTCATGCAGGACAAGCTGGTCGACCTCGAGGGCGAGTTCTACGAGCCGCTGCCGTCGGACGTCACCGGGCACGGGCAGCAGGACGCGAGCGCGACCGACGACGCGCGCCGGCGCCGGCCGGGGGAAGACGGGCGGCGCACCTGACCCCCCCGGTGCCGCCGGCCAGGCGGGTGGCCGTCCGGCCACGGGCGCAACCCGGGACCGTCGGACCCCGTCGTCCAGGAAGGAGCCGGCACGATCGGGAGGAGATCGCATGGACGCCACCACGGACTTCGACCGCCAGTGGCTCGAGCGTCTCGCCACCAGCACCGAGCGCCATGCCGGTCCGGCCGTGTGCCGGCGCGTGCTGCGCGGCAGTGACCGGCTCGACGCCGACTCGCCACGGGACGAGGTGATCGACTGGACCCGCGCCGCGCTCCAGCGGCTGGCGCACCACACCAGCGACCGTCAGCGGCACGACATCATGACCGGCTGCGCCTGCGAGTACCCGCGCCACCGGCTGGCGGCGATCCGCGCCGCCTACCGGCGTACCGGCGACGTCGCGGTCGCCCACCGGATGCTCGAGGAGCAGTTCGTCGACTTCCTGCGCGAGACCCTCGAGCTCGATGCCGCGACCGTGCGCCTGATCCTCGGTCGGGGCTGGGGACTGGCCGGCGTGCTGCGCGACGACGGCACGCTCCTCGCGACGAAGATACCGGCGAGCGGTCAGCTGCGCGCCTACCTCGAGACGCGCGATCCCGAGCGCCGTCGCCTGCTCTACTGTCACTGCCCGCGTGTGCGTGACGCGGTCAGGCTCGGGCGCACCCTGCCCGTCACCTACTGTCTCTGCGGTGCCGGTTTCTACCGGGGTATCTGGCAGGAGATCCTCGGCCGGCCGGTGCGCGTCGAGGTGGTCAGCAGCGTGCTCGCCGGCGACGAGGCCTGCCGCATCCTCGTGCATCTGCCACCGGCATGAGCACGCGGATCGCCATCCTGCACTGGCACGCCGGGGAGGGAGCGGAACGTGCCGCCCGCCTGCGCCGGGCCGGATATGCGGCGGAGCTCGTGACCGACCCCACGCCGGCGTCGCTGCGCGCCCTGCGCGACGATCCGCCCGCCGCGTGCATCATCGATCTGGAGCGCCGGCCGGCCACCGGTCGCGACGTCGCCATCTGGCTGCGCCAGCAGAGCGCCACCCGCCGGCTGCCGCTGGTCTTCGCGGCCGGCGAGGAGGCGGCGACACGGCGCGTCACCGAGCAGCTCCCGGACGCCGTCGTCGCCACCTGGCGCGGCATCCGGGGCGCCCTGCGCCGGGCACTGGCGCACCCTCCGCAGCGACCGGTCGTGCCGCGGCCGATGGAGGGCTACGCCTCGACCCCGCTACCGCAGAAGCTCGGCCTGCGCGATGGCTCCGTGGTGGCGCTCCTCGACGCGCCGGACGGCTTCGAGCGCACGCTCGGGCCCCTGCCCGAGGGGGTGCGCCTGCGCCGGCAGGCGCGCGGCCGGGCCGACGTCGTCGTCCTCTTCGTCAGGACCGGCGGCGCGCTCGAGCGGCGGTTCCCCGCGGCGGTGAGCACATTGGTCGACGGCGGTCGCCTGTGGATCGCCTGGCCGAAGCGCGGCTCGGGAGTCGCCAGCGACCTGTCGCAGAATGTGGTGCGCAGGTACGGGCTGGCGCGGAAGCTGGTCGACTACAAGATCTGCTCGATCGACGCCACCTGGTCGGGACTCTGCTTCGCGAGGCGGGCACGCCGGCGGGGCAGCGGGCGCGCCTCGCCGGCGCGGTGATAGGAGAGCTGGATGAACGCCACCGTGCAACGCTACATCGAGCAGTTTCTCGCGCCACAGCGCGAACCACTGCGAGAAATCGAGGAGCAGTATGAGCGCTCGGGACCGCTGCCACCGCCGATCGGTCTCGAGGTCGGCGTCCTGCTCGATCTCCTGATCCAGGCGCTCGACGCACAGCGCGTCCTCGAGTTCGGCACCGCGCTCGGCTTCTCCACGGTCATGCTCGCGAGGGCGCTCGGGGAGACCGGCGGGCGGCTGGTCGCCGTCGAGGCGGACGCGGCGCGCGTCGCCGACACGCGGCGGAATCTCGAGGCAGCCGGGCTCGACGGGTGCGTCGAGCTCGTACACGGCGACGCGTCGCGCGAGATCGAGCGACTCGACGGCCCCTTCGATCTGATCCTCCAGGACGCGGCCAAGGCACTCTACCCGTCAATGCTCGATGCCTGCGTCGAGCGCCTGCGGCAGCGCGGCATTCTCGCCGCCGACGACGGTCTGTTCCGCCCGATGGGCCAGCGCGAGGAGATGGCCGGGCCGATCCACTCGTACAACGAGCGGGTGTTCGCCGATCCGCGGCTCCGGAGCACCATCCTGCCGATCGGCGACGGTCTGACGCTCAGCGTCAGGATCCGGTGAGCGGCGGCGGGACACCGTGTCCAGGGACGACCGCCGGCGCGCTTG
>JASFRE010000145.1:0-9044 GCA_050115055.1 Candidatus Eiseniibacteriota bacterium
CCCGTTCGTGACCTCGTCGAACACCGTGGCCGGCGGCGTCTGCACGGGGCTCGGTCTGGGACCGCGGTCGATCGATCGCGTGATCGGCATCTCGAAGGCCTATGCCACCCGGGTCGGCATGGGGCCATTTCCGAGCGAGCTCCACGGCACCGAGGCCGAGGCGCTCCGTGAGGCCGGCAAGGAGTACGGCGCGACCACCGGCCGGCCGCGTCGTTGCGGGTGGCTGGACCTCGTGGCGCTGCGCCGCGCCGCGCGGCTCAACAGCCTCGACGAGCTCGCCATCACCAAGCTCGACGTCCTCGATGACCGCGAGTGTGTTAAGGTCGTCGTTGCCTACGAGGACGATGCGCGTGGCGAGTGGTACCCGCTGCTCGATCAGGGGGCCGCGCGTCCGGTCGTCGAGACCCTCCCCGGATGGCGCGGGCCGACGTCGGCGGCGCGCTCCCTGACGGAGCTGCCGCCCGAGGCCCGTCGCTACCTCGATGCCATCGCCTCCGCGACCGGGGTGCCCGTGACCCTGGTCTCGGTGGGGAGCCGCCGCGAGCAGACCGTCATCGTCGATCCGCCGGCGCCGGCCAGCGTCGGCCGGTGACGGTGCGCTTGGGCCGTTAGCTCAGTTGGTAGAGCTCCTGCCTTTTAAGCAGGGAGTCGTTGGTTCGAGTCCAACACGGCCCTCCACCCGGACGCGCCGCGCGAGTCCGTGCCCCGCGGTCCTTGAAGCTCGAACCGGATCTCAACGATGCCCTACTGCCCACGTTGCCAGACCAACTACCCGGACGGCACCCGCGTCTGCTGGCCGTGCCGCTCGCACCTGCTCGAGGGGCGGGCGGAGGAGCCGGAGAGCAACGGTGCGGAGAACGACGGCGACGTCGGGTGGAGCAAGCTGGTGCCCGTCTACCGGGCCCCGGACGAGCTGAGTGCGCTGCGCATCCACTCGATCCTCGAGGAGGCCGGCATCCTGGCGCGCATCCAGTCCGGGCAGATCCCCTGGATCGACGGCGTGATGAGCAACATCCAGGGCTACTGGGGGCGGGTGCTGGTGAGGCCCGAGGAGCGGGAGGCGGCCGAGGAGCTGGTCGAGGCCTATGTCGATTCGCTCCGCCGGGGCACGGCGGCCGACGAGGCGGGGCGCGAGCCGGGGGGTGGGCGCACGGGGCCGGAGCCGGGCTAGGGACGGCGGACGCGGCCCCGCGGCCGTCTAGTGCTTCTCCGAGCGGTCACCGCGGTTGGTCGCATGAAAGGCGGTCAACACGCTGGCCGCCTCGGCGAGGTGTCCGGCCGCGGCTGCCACCGTCGGATCGCGATCGATGATGATCCGGTAGCGCTCGCGGGCGCCCCACAGGTTGCCGGCAATCTCGCGCTTGATACCGGTCTCGATGTAGTCGCGCTCCGTCGCCAGGGCTTCACGGTCGATCTCGACGTCGTGCTCGTCGACGGCTGCCACGAAACGCTCCCAGGTCGCCTCGTCGATTTCGAAGCCGGTGCGGAAGCTCTCGAAGTCCGGGTAGGTGAAGCCGGTGTCGCCGACCCACTGGTTGGCGAACTCGAAGAAGAGACCGGACTGCTCGAGCGTCTGCTGGGTGGTGGTGAACGCGACCGGCTCGAGCGCGATGTCCGGCGTGATGCCACCACCGCCGTAGACCGGTCTGCCGCCGGCGGTCATGAAGACCGGCCGGTCCGCGGCATCCGGATCGACCTCGGCGTTGGGATCGACGTCGTCGTAGCCCTCGGCGTAGTAGGAGACCTTGTCGGCGTCGGTGTAGTCGCGCTGGATGAGGCGGCCGGACGGCGTGTAGTAGCGCGCGACGGTCAGGAACAGGGCCGAGCCGTCCTGCAGGCGATACTGGCGCTGCACGAGGCCCTTGCCGAACGACGTCTGGCCGACCACCAGACCGCGGTCCCAGTCCTGGATCGCGCCCGACACGATCTCCGACGCCGAGGCGCTGCCGTGATCGATCAAGACCACGAGCGGCTGGATCGGATGGGTGTTGACCTCCGAGGCGTAGTGCTCCTCCGACGAGCCGGGGATGCGCCCCTTCGTGTAGACCACCATCTTGCCGCCGGGGATGAAGCGGTCGGAGACCTCGATCGCCTGTTCCAGGTAGCCACCGGCATTGCCGCGCAGGTCGAGCAGGAGCTGCTGCATGCCGTCGCGCTCGAGCTCGTCGAGGGCGACCTCGAGCTCGTCGCTCGTCGTGGCGGAGAAGCGGATGATCCGCACGTACCCGGTGGTGTCATCGATCATGAACCAGTAGGGGATGCTCATGATCGGGATGCGATCGCGCTCGATGTCGAACTCGATGAGCTCGTCGTGTCCCGCTCGTTGCACGCCGACCCGCACGTGCGAGCCCTTGGGTCCGCGCAGTCGCTCGAAGACCTCGCTCTCGGTGATGTCGATTGCCGATTCGCCCTCGATCTCGACGATGCGATCGCCGGCCCGGATTCCCAGGCGTGCCGAGGGCGATCCCTCGATCGGGGCGATCACCGTCAGGTAGCCGTCACGGATTGCAAAGGAGATGCCGATGCCGTGGTACTCGCCGCGATTGCGCTCGTTCATGACCCGGAAGCGCTCGGGATCGATGTAGTCGGAGTGCGGGTCGAGCTCGCGCAGCAGGCCGGAGATGGCGCCATCGATCAGCGAGTTGGTATCGACCTCGTCGACGTAGTTGGTGCGCACCAGCCGGAGGATGGCCTGGAAGGTGCGGATCTTGTCGAGAACGTTCTCCTGCTCCTGTGCCACGGCCAGGCTGGCGATGACGAGGAGGTGCAGGGCAAGCAGGAGGGCGCCGAGCAGACGGCGTGGACTCGAGCTCGTGGGCATCTCGGCCTCCGGGGTGAGCTGGCTGGGGCACACCAGCTGGGGGCTTGTGCTGTTTCGGGGGAACCGCGCGCGGCACTCGCTCATACTACCCTGTGGTGCTGGCCGGGGTTTCGTGCCGGCTCCCTGGCGACCGGCCCTGACCGGTGCTACGATGCTCGCCAGGGCGCGTGTCCCACGCCGGTGGGAGGACCGTCGTCCCCCGGCGACGCGCGCGCACCGTCCGGAGCTCCCGCATGCTGTTCTTCCTGCGATTCCTCTTGTTCGTGGTGCTGGCACACGCCGTCGTGCGATTCGTGCGTGGCCTGCGCCACGGCCTCGGCGGCGGTCGGTTCCAGCAGCGAACCGGCACCCGGCACCAGCCACTCGAGTTCGACGAGTCCGACATCATCGATGCGCAGTACACCGAGATCCCCGACGGTGAGCGCGACCGTCGGCGCTGACCGCGCCGGATCCGGCGGGAATGCACCGCCCGCCCGGACGTACTCCCAGTCGGAGGCGGGAGCGGCGCTCCCGGGCGACCCCGCCGAGGAGCGATGATGGCGTCGACGAGCGGCGGCGCAGCGCCGCCCCAGCGGTCAGGCGAGGAGCCGCCGGCGCGCCAGGTGGCGCGCTGGGTCGAGGCTGCTCGCGGTGGCGACCGCGCCGCGTTCGGCGCCCTCGTGCGCGCCTACGGTGGGCTCGTTGACAGGGTGATCGGCCGTCTCGTGCGGGATCCTGACGACCGTGACGACCTGGTCCAGGAGACCTTCCTGCGGGCGCTCGAGGGCCTCGATCACTTTCGCCCGGGGGCGGCGTTCCGCCCCTGGCTGGTGACGATCGCCCTCAATGCGGCCCGGGACCATCTGCGGGCCGGCCAGCGCTGGCGGGGCGTGTCGCTGGATGCCGAGACTCCCGAGGGGACCGCGCGCCACGAGCTGGTCGACCCGGCGCCGGCGCCGGATGCGGTGGCGGCGGGCGCCGAGCTGGCGGGGCGCCTCGAGACGGCCCTCGAGCGCCTCGAGCCGGGGGCAAGGGTCATTCTGTGGCTGCGGGCGCACGAGGGGCTGAGCTACGCGGAGATCGCCAGCGTGCTGGGCGTTGCCACGGGGACAGTGATGTCTCGCCTGTCGCGGGCGCGGCGGGCGCTGCGCGAGTTCCTGGCGGCGGCGCCGCCGCCGCCGCGGGTCGCCGAGGCCGACGGCGAGGCGGACGGCGTCCCGCAGCGGAGCGCGGCGAGGACGGCGACGCAGGAGGAGGGGTCATGAGCCAGGCAGACGGCTGCCACCGCGTGCGGGCCCTGCTCGAGCGGTGGGTCGACGAGGAGCTGAACGCGTCGGAGCGGGCCGGCGTCGAGGCGCACCTGGCTCGCTGCGCGTCGTGCCGGGCGGAGGCACGGGCGCTGGCGTCGGTTGACGCGGCGCTCCGCGGGATGGAGGTCCCGGAACGCGATGCCGCCTACTGGGACCGCGTCGCCGACAGCGTCTGGGAGCGGCGGGCGGCGCGTGGTCAGCGGGAGGGCCGCGTGACCGGTGGGCGACGCGGCTGGCGGCTGTCCGGTGGCTGGACCCTGCCCGGGTGGCGGGCGCTGGTGCCGGTGGCAGCCCTGGCCCTGGTCGTCGTCGTCGGCTGGCAGGCGTGGCGTGGTCTGGGGGCGCTGGCGCCCGACACGGCGCTGCGGGTGCCGGCGGCCGAGCGGGGTGCGGAGCGGCAGACGGAGCCGGATACGAAACGGCCGGCCGAGCAGGCGGCGGGTTCCAAGGCGCCAGCGCCGGCCGGGGAGCCGTCGGCCATCGAGACCATGCCACGAGGGGCGATGACGCCACAGGTGCCGGCGTCATCGCACGTGACCGCAAGTGATCAGGACGTCGAGCTCAAGTCCGGTGACAAGCGGCAGCCGCGGCTTGGCATGGACTTGGCAGCGAAGCCTCCGGCGCCACCGGCCGCGGCGCGCCTGGAGGAGCCCGGGACGTGGGGTGCCGTCCGTTCGCGGTACGATGGCGAGGGCGGGCAGGCAGCGGCTGCGGCACCGGCGGAGGCACCCGCCGCCCCCGGCGAGCCGCTGCCGGCCGCGAAGCGCGGGGCCGCACTGGCGATGGCTCGCCCCGACACCGCCGCGGCGCAGCGTCTCGTGGGGATGGCGTCCGAGATCGTACCGCGATCGGGCGGGGAGACGTTCCGGATCGAGCTTGCGCCGCTGTCGGTTCAGCTGCCTCCGGTCGGGGACCTGCCGCCGAGTGCCGCCCGGTGCCGCGCGCTGCTCCTTGCCGGGCGCCTGGCGGCGGCCCGCCGCGAGCTCCAGACCCTGCACGAGGAGATCGAGGGGGCGGACGCGGAGAGCGCGGCGCGGGTGCGCCCGATCGCGGACTACCTCGGACTGGTGCTCACGGCCGCGGAGGGCCGGAGCGATACGAGCCTCGAGGGGCTGCGCGAGCGTCGCGCCGCCACTGCCCGCGTCGCCGCCACCTGGCGCGGCGATCCGCTCGGCCGCCGCGCGGCGCTGTGGAGTGCCGAGATCGCCTGCCGGATCACGCAGACCAGCCCGACCCCCGCCGACTGCGAGGCGGCGCGAGCCGCGATCGCCGAGGCGCGCCGCCAGCCCCCGCGGGACGACGGCGTTGTCGAGCATCTCGATCGCCTCGAGGCGATGCTCGACGGCTGCTGAGCGCCGTCGCCGGCCAACGCAGACGGGCGACCGGAGGTCAGACGTCGTTCCTGCCCGTCTCGCGCGTTGCCCGGTGGTCAGCGGCCGGCTGTTGCTCCTCGCGGCGCGCCGCCCGCGCCAGCGCCAGGCCGGCGGCGGCGGTCAGACCCAGGAGGAGGAGCGCCGGTCCCAGGACCAGCGGCGCCGGCACCCCTGCGTAGAGCCCGTAGCAGAACCAATAGTCCACGACATACCGCAGCTTGTCGCGGTCCTGTTCGGCAACCGGGAGCCGTCCCGGGGCGTCGGTCTGGAGCCCCAGCGCCGGGCGGTCGGGACCGGCGAGCAGGCGCAGGTTGCGGACCAGCAGCCGCCAGTGGCCGACCAGTGGCGAGTCGTTGGGCACGAAGTGCGAGCGGACCATGAACAGCGGGTCGGAGAAGTCGCGCTGGTAGGGGTACTCGCCGAGCTCGCGCATGTAGCTGCCGAAGTAGATGGCGCTGCCGCCGAGCTGCACGACGATGCCGAGGACCAGCAGGGCGTGGACGGCACGGTGCGCCGCGCGGCCAGCGCCGTCGAGCAGCTCGGCCGCCGGCAGGATGAACCAGGGCAGGAACGGCACCAGGTAGCGCGGTCCCCAGCTACCCTCGCCGGCCCACGAGGCGAAGCGCGCGTGGAGGAGCAGGTTGGCGACCAGGATCGACGCCGTGAGCCAGGTCATGGCCCGATCCCGGCGCCAGAGCCGCGTGTAGCCCCAGAGTGCCGCGATGCCGACTGGCGCGTAGAGGAACAGGCTCTTGCCCGAGCTCAGGAGCTGGCCGTAGAGCCCCACCAGGAGCGGTGTCGAGAACGTGTCGACGGTCGGATCGTAGCCGGTGCGGGTGAAGCTCTCGAAGCGCAGCCAGTTGTAGAGGAGGAGCAGCAGACCGGCGGCGAACGGCGCCGCGGCGAGCGCCGCCAGCGCCCGCCCGGCGGCGACGGGCCGGCGGGGGCGACCGCTCCGGAGCAGCAGATAGACCGCGAGGAGCGGTGCCTCGACGACGAGCGTCGCCTTGACCAGCATGCCGGCGCCGAGCCACAGGCCACTGCGCGCCCAGCGACCACGCACCGCCTCGAGCGCCGCGCCGAGCATGGCGAGCATGAGGGCGGGCTCGCGCATGAAGGACTTCGAGTAGGGCAGGAGCGGCGTCGACACCGCCAGGGCGATCGCCAGGACGAGTGCCGTGCGTCGCCGGTAGCCGAGCGCCAGGAGGAGGGCGTGGAAGAGGACGACGGCTGCCGCCGCGACCAGGCTGTTCAGGGTCGAGGCGACGATACGGGGCCAGATCGCCGCCAGACCGCCCTCGCCACCGGGCAGGAGTCCGGCAGTGAGCTGCCCGGTCACCACCCAGGGCAGGGCGAGGATGGCGAGACCGGGGTCGGCCTTGGCGTAGAAGTGACCGCCGCGCCCGATCGCACCGTTCCATCCCGGGGCAATGTCGAGGCGGCCCTCGAGCAGGCGCTCCGACAGCGCGAACATCGTGTTGCCGTCGGAGGAGGCGATGCGTCCTCCCGAGAGCAGCAGGAAGAGAAGCAGGCTGGCGACGAAGAGGCGGCGGGCGACCGGCGACGGGCCGGTCACGGCCGGCCCGCGCTCGGCGCCGTGCGTGCCGCGCGCGGATCGGACACCACCGGGCCCGCCGGTCGCGTCACTCGTCGCGTGCGATGAAGCGGTACTTGAGGAGGACATAGACCGCCTTGATGCCGTCGAACCAGCGCACCTTCTTGCCCTCGGCGACGGTGCGCGGGTGATACTGGATCGGCACCTCGTAGATCGGATAGCCACGGTTCAGGACCTTCGCCGTGACCTCCGGGCAGAACTCGAAGCCGACGCACTTCAGGTCCATCGACTTGATGACCGCGGTGCGGAAGGCCTTGTAGGAGGTCGCCTCGTCGGTGAGCTTGACCCTCCAGAGCAGGCGCACCATCCAGGCCAGCACGCAGTTGGCGAGCTTGCTGGCGAAGCCGACGTTCGGGAAGGCGCGGAAGTAGCCCTTGCCGAGGAAGCGCGATCCGTAGACCACGTCGGCCTGACGCCGCACGAACTCCTCGAGGATGCGCACGTAGTCGGAGGGGTCGAGTTCGAGGTCGGCATCCTGGATCAGCACGATGTCGCCCCGCACGTACTCGAGGCCGAAGCGGATCGACGCCCCCTTGCCGAGGTTGACGAGCGAGGTGTGGAGGATCGAGACCTCGTTGCCAAGGAGCTTGCGTCGCAGGATGTCGGCCGTACCGTCGCGGGAGCCGTCGTCGATGACGATGATCTCCTTGGTGACCGGCACGCGATTCACCTTCTCGATGATCTCCGAGATGGTGGCGCATTCGTTGTAGACCGGGATGATGACCGAGAGCTTGAGCGGTGGCGCGGCCGCCGTCGCCCCGGCGGTCGGCGCCGCACTCGGCGCGGTCTCTGGCTGGCGTGCGTCCCCGGAGATCATGGCGCGCGCAAGAGCCCGGGCCGCTGCGCCCCCTGCTGGCCGGGCGCGGTCGGCCCTCAAGCGGTCCGGCAGCCGCCGCCCGCACCCTGCGAGCGGTCCGTCCGGGGCCTCGAAGCGGTGCCGAGGATATGGCGCAAGTGGCGTCCAGTCAACGAGAAACGAGGGGATCGCGCTTGACAGTGACAATGCGGACGGCCTAGCATGGCGGGCGGCGCGATCTGTCCGCCGCCCGCCCCCCGGGTACGGCGTCCCGGGACGGATCCGGGGATCGTGCGGGCCCGGCCCGACGGCGGTCGGGGACGGCCGGCCGGCGGGAGCTCTGCGGATCCTCCGCGGGGCTCTTTTGCATGACCTGGGGACCGGCGGCGCGAGGTGCCGAGGAGCATGGCAGGCGAGGCGAGGCGGGCGGCGGCGGGCAGGCCGGCGACCAGCGCGCGCGGGAGCGGCACGGCGGCCGATGCCCGCCATATGCAGCGTGCGCTCGTGCTGGCGCGACGCGGCCGCACGCATCCCAACCCGCGGGTCGGCGCGGTCGTGGTGCGGGGAACGCGGATCGTCGGCGAGGGGTATCACCGCCGCTGCGGAGCTCCCCACGCCGAGGCGGTGGCACTCGAGCGCGCCGGGCGGCGGGCGCGCGGCGCCACCCTCTACGTGACGCTCGAACCCTGCAACCACCAGGGACGGACGCCGCCCTGCACGCCGCGGATCCTCGACGCCGGCATTGCGCGGGTCGTCGTCGCGGCGCGCGATCCCGACCCGCGGGTGCGGGGGCGGGGGCTCCGGCGGCTGCGGCGGGCCGGGATCCCGGTCACGGTCGGCGTGCTGGCGCGGGAAGCCAGGGAGCTCAACGCGGGGTATGATCTGTTTCACCGGCTGGGCCGGCCGCTGGTCGTGCTCAAGCTGGCGATGACGCTCGACGGCCGCATCGCGCTGGCCGACGGTCGCTCGCAGTGGATCACCGGCCGGGCAGCGCGGCGTACCGCGCACGCGCTGCGCGCGGCCGCCGACTGCGTGCTGGTCGGGGCGGGAACGGTGCGGCACGATGACCCGTCGCTCACCGTGCGGCACGTGCGTGGGCCGCAGCCGCTGCGGGCGGTGGTGTCGGGCTCGCTCGATCTGCCGACGGAAC
>JASFRE010000146.1:0-9034 GCA_050115055.1 Candidatus Eiseniibacteriota bacterium
CGGGGCTCCCAGCCGTCCATGCCGCTCTCGAAGTCCGCGACGTCGATGGGCGTGCCGTCGACCAGCAGCGCGACATCGTCCACCTGCCAGGCGTAGAAGAAGAGCCCACCGGCGCTCTCATCCGAGTAGAACTGGTCGGAGCCGAGGCGGAACCGCACCCAGAGCGAGTCGGCGCCGCCCGGCCAGTCGAGGAGCGGCACGATCTCCTGGCCACCGGCCGGGCCCGGCCGCGGCTGCGACTTGTCGCCCCCGTTGTAGATGCCGTGCGGATTGACCGCGTCGCCCACCTGGTTCCAGAACAGCCCGTCGGAGGAGATCTCGACCCAGCAGCTGTCGAAACCGCTCTCGACTGCATACCGGTGGTAGAACTCGAGCGTGATCTGCGCCGACGCCGGGGCATCGATGACGAAGCGCTTGGCGATGCCGTGCGTCCAACCGTCGCCGTAACCGGCGGTCTCGGGCCAGCCGCAGTGCTCGGGATTCAGGTAGAGGTTGGTGCCGATCCAGATCGACCAGGCGCCCTGCAGCGGGTCCGGGCCGTCGTCGGCGCCGTCGTTGGCGTGGGTGGTGGCGCGATGGGCGAAGCTGCCGGTCGGATCCGTGAAGTCGTAGCTGCCGTCGGTGCGCCAGTGACCGGCGCCGACGACGGCCGGGGCATGGCGCGAGGTCAGATCGACGAAGGTCCATCCGTCACGATATTGATTACCGACCGGATCGCCGTCCGGGAAATAGAGCGGCGGCTCTCCGGAGTCGGCCTCCCAGTCCCAGACGCCGCCGCGCACCACCGAGCCGTCGCCGGTGCCGGAGCCACCGAGGAACACGGTGTCACGCAGCGTGGGGTGACGGGGATGGGCGCCGCCGCGGGCGGCGCCGTCGAGGAAGGCTGACGGCGCCTCCGCGACCGGTACCATGGCGATCGCCGGTTCGATGGCTGCCAGCGGGGGTGCGTGGAACAGGGAGATCGCAGCGATGAAGGCGAGAAGCACCGCGGTGGACGAGGTGAGGCGCAGGTCGTACATCGTACGGCCCTCCATCATCCGGGCAGGGTGCACGCGTTGTGGGATCGACGAACCGGCGGCAGCGGCGGCGTGCGTCGGCCGGGCGCCGGCCAACAGCGATCGGTCTGGGTGGGCGGATCAACCACAAGGATAGCGACGCGGTGGTCGGCCGTCAATCCGGCCTCCGCCGCAGGATACCGCGTACGGGGGTACCGTGTGGGTCCGCAGCCGGCGCACCGGCCATGGCGCCGCCCCTACCCCCGCACCGCCTCCGGGCAGATCTGCACGAACGGGCAGCGCGGGCAGTTGAAGCTCGACGGGCGCGCCTCGAAGCGGCCGTCCCGGAGCGCCTCGACGGCGCGCGCCACGGCGGCGGCCGCCGTCTCGAGGTCGCGATCGCCGACCTCGGAGACGCCGCGTACGCCGCTCTCGACGAAATCGAGCGCCACGCACCGCGGCGCCGCGCCGGTCATCTCCCGGTAGGCGAGGGCGTAGAGCTTGAGTTGCAGGCTGCGCCGTGCGCGTTGCGTGGCGTCCTCGACCGTATCGACCGGCGCGGTCTTGTAGTCGACGAGGGTCGCCCCCTCCCCCATCTCGCCGAGGTCGATGCGGTCGATCCGCCCCTCGAGACGCGCGCCCGAGACGGTGACCCGGAACGCCTTCTCGACGCTGGCCGGGACGACGCGCGAGGCCCCCTCGCGCTCCACGAAACGGTCGAGCGTCGCCAGGCCCTCGGCGTACCGGCGCTCCTCGTGCTCGCGGCTCAGGAACCCGGTGCTGCGCCAGTGCGAGGCGAAGACCGCTCGCACCGCGGCGGCGTCGAGCGACGCGCCGCGCATGCGTGACCCCAGGTAGGCGGCGATGGCGGCGTGCACGGCCGTGCCGTAGATCGCGCTGTGGTGCGGCGCCGCCGGCACGCCCAGCACGTGGCCGAGACGGAAGCGCAGCGGGCAACGATCGAAGTCCTCGATGCGCGTCACCGGCAGCCGCGGCACCGCCCCGGCGACACGTCGCGCGCCCGCGGCCGACGCGTTGACGGGAGGATCGGTGGCGCCGGCGCCGCCCGGCGACGGCGTCGCCGCCCCCCGTCCGAACCGCGCCAGCTCCTCGCGCAGCGTCTGCGACACCGTGCGCACCTCGGACGGTGCCAGGTCGACCGCCTCGAGCACGAAGCGGCTCGGCTTGCGCGGCGCCGTGCCGCCGTGGTCGGCGGCGCTCGACAGGACGAGCAGCTCACGGGCGCGCGTCATCGCCACGTAGAACAGCCGCCGCTCCTCGGCCACGTGCGTGTCGCGCCGCACCGGCGGCTGGCGATGGAGCGCGTCCGGCAGCTCGAGCGGCGCCCGCCGCGCGTCGGTCGGGAACTTGCGGGTCACCAGGTTGGCGACCAGGACGCAGGCGAACTCGAGCCCCTTGGCGCGGTGCACGGTCATGACGCGCACCACGTCCAGGTCCGGGTCCGGCTCGACGGCGCGCGGGTCGTCGCCGGCCTCGAGCAGCAGTTCCTGATGGTCGACGAAGGCGTGGGCGCGGTCCGCCATCGCGGTGGCTGCCCAGCGACCGATCAGCTCGAAGAAGCGCGACACGTTGCGCACGCGATGCTCGGCGAGCGGGCCCTCGTCGCTCACCAGGCGCTCGAGGACGCCGGCCTCCGACAGGTAGCGATAGAGGAGCTCGCCGGTACCGAGCTGGCGCGCCAGCTCGGTGTAGAGCGCGAGATGGTCGCGGAGCCGGGCCAGCGCCTCGAGCCCCCCGGCGGAGAGCGGCTCCAGCCCCTCGAGCTCCTCGCCGGCGGCGGCACGCTCCAGCGCCGCGCGCAACGTCAGGTGCCCGCCGCGCGCCGCGTCGTTCAGCCTCACGAGGTCGTCGACCGGCACCCCGTAGAGGTCCGACGTGGCCAGCAGGTAGAGGCTCTGGTCGTCGTCCCGGCGCGTCACGGCGCGCAGGAAGGCGACGGCGAACTGCACCTCCGGCCGGCCGTAGAGGCCCTGGTTGCCGGAGACCTGGTGCGGGATGCCAGCGGCCTCGAGCGCCTGCACGAAGGGCTGGGCATCCTGGTTGGAGCGCACCAGCACGGCGATGTCGCGGTAGCGACGGCCGCCGTCCTCGACCAGCTCACCGATCCGTGTCGCCAGCGCATCGGCCTCGGCGCGCAGCGTCGGATGGTGCGCGTACTCCACGACGCCCGGTGCCGCCACCTGTGACTCGAGCCGCTTGTCGATCCCCTCCCGCACCTCGAGCCGATCGGGGTCGTTGTAGCGGATGAGCCGGTGCGCGGCGTCGAGGATGCGCTGCCCGGAGCGGTAGTTGCGCCGCAGCACCAGCAGCTCGCGCTCCGGGTGATCGCGCGTGAAGCCGAGGATGTTCGAGATCGCGGCACCGCGGAAGCGGTAGATCGACTGGTCGTCGTCGCCGACCACGGTCAGGTTGCGATGCTGGCGCGCCAGGAGACGCAGCAGCTCGTACTGGGCGACGTTGGTGTCCTGGAACTCGTCGACCAGGATGTAGCGGAAGCTGCGCCCGAGCTGCTCGGCGACATCGGGGCACTCGCGCAGGATGCGCAGCGCCACGAGGATCTGGTCGCCGAAGTCCATGCAGCCGGCGCGCTCGAGCTCCTCCTGGTAGACCCTGTAGACCTCGGCGATCTCGAGCTCGAGCTCCAGCGCCGCGCGACGCGCCGACGGGTCGTGCGCCCCCGGGTCGTCTGCCGCCCCGGCCCCCTCCCCGGGCCGCGCGGCATCGGTGGCCCGGTCGAGATCGGCGAGCGCCCGTCGCGCGTACGCCAGGTAGTCGGCCGGCAGCACGGCCTCGTCCTTGGCGCGCGAGATCACCGCGAGGAGCGCCCGCAGGTGGCGGGTCGGACTGGCGAGCGGCATGAGTCGACGGAGCGGCAGCCGGAACAGACGCTCCCGCAGGAAGACGACGCGCTCCGCCTGTGCGAGCAGACGCGGCCGGTCGGTCAGCCCGAGACGCAGCGCGTGCTCGCGCACGATGCGGTCGCCGAAGGCGTGGAAGGTCGCGATCGTCGTGTCGGTGTAGCCGTACGGGACCAGCAGATCGACCCGCTGCTCCATCTCGGCGGCGGCGCGCTCGGTGAAGGTGAGCGCCAGGATCTCCGCCGGATGAGCGCGCTTGGTGGCGATCAGGTGGGCGATGCGCCGGGCGATGACCGTGGTCTTGCCGGTGCCGGCACCGGCGACGATGAGGAGAGGCCCCTCGCCGTGCGTGACCGCACGCCGCTGCTCCGCGTCGAGTCCGGCGAGAATCGCGTCGACCGGTCCACGGTGCGGCGCCTCGTCGAGCCACGGGGGCTCGCCGGGCGGCGGGTCGCCGTTGGCCCACGGCGGCTCTCCCGGCGGCCCGTCATCCACCCACCCGGGCTCGGCGGGCGGCGATGGCTCCACCCGGGGCCCATGGTCGCGGTCGGTCGCATCCCGTCTTGCCGGCGTATCCGCCATGTCATCGCCCGCGCCGTCCCGTTGCCGGAAACGCCGACCTCCCGATCGCGCGCCCGCACCGCGTCGACCCGGCGCGCGCGGCGCGCGACGCCCGATCCTAGCCGCTCGGGCCGAACCATGCCGGTTCGCACCCCGGCTTCCACTTGATGTTGCAGCCGACGCTCGGTGTCTGCTGCCACGCGACCGGCCGTCCGGCGAGCACCGCGTCGAGCGCCGCCCGCAGGTCGCTGCCGGTCACCGGCACGTCGCTGCCGGGCCGGCTGCCGTCGAGCTGACCACGATAGACGAGCCGCTGCTCGCCGTCGAAGAGGAAGAAGTCCGGCGTGCAGGCGGCGCGGTAGGCCCGCGCCACCTCCTGCCCGGCATCGAACAGGTACGGGAACGTGTAACCGACCTCGGCCTTCTCGACCCGCATGCGTGCCGGGCTGTCATCCGGATGGCGCTCGACGTCGTTCGCGTTGATGGCCACGATCGCCACCCCGCGCTGCCCGTACTCGGCACCGAGCCGCGCCAGCTCGTGGCGCACGTGGATGACGAACGGGCAGTGGTTGCAGATGAACATGACGAGCAGCGCCGGGGCACCGGAGAGGTCCGACAGCGCCACGGTATTGCCCTCGGTGTCCGGCAGCGCGAAGTCCGGAGCGCGCGTCCCGAGCTCGAGCATCATCGTCGACGGCGTCATGACCATGATGGACCTCGATCGACCTCGCGATCAGCCGCGCGCGGTCGCCAGGCGTCCGGCCGCCGAGCGCCAGTCGATGACGTCGAAGAAGCGGTCGACGTACTCCGCGCGGCGATTCTGGTAGCGCAGGTAGTAGGCGTGCTCCCAGACGTCGCAGACCAGGATCGGTGCGCAGCCCTGGAGACCCATCTGCTGGTGGCTCTCCGCCGCCAGGATGACGAGCCGGCCGCCCAGCGGCTCCCAGGCGAGGATCCCCCAGCCGCTCGCCTCCGCCGCCTTGGTCGCAGCGGCGAAGTGGGCGCGGAAGGCGTCGAAACTGCCGAAGCTGGCATCGATCGCCTGCGCCATGGCGCCGGACGGCGTCCCGCCGCCCCCGGGACTCATCGACTGCCAGTAGACCGAGTGCAGGACGTGGCCGCTGCCGTGGAAGGCGAGCGCCCGCGATAACGCCTTCACCCCGGAGAGGTCGCCCGCCCGGCGCGCCTCGGCCATGGCGGCGAGGGTCGTGTTGAGTCCGCGCACGTAGCCGGCGTGGTGCTTGTCATGGTGCAGCTCGAGGATCTCGCGGCTCAGGTAGCCGTCGAGCGCGTCGTAGTCGTAGGGTAGCGGCGGCAGCGTGTACTCGACCGGCGGCGCGCCGGGCTCGTCCGGCAGCGCCACCGCATTCCGCGGTCGGAGCGCGGCGCCGGCCAGCGGCGCGGCGACCAGGCCGAGACCGACCAGTCCGAGGGCCTGCCGGCGGTTCATGGTCTGGGATTCCCGATCGTGGGCCGGCTCGCACGCCGGATCGATCACTCGTGTCGGGGCGGTCTGACGATCGTCGGTCATGGTCCACTCACCTCCCGCGGGGACAGGGCCACACGCCGCCGGGTCGCAGCGCGACTCCGGGCTGTCCGGAACTCGCGACGATACACCATCTGCCCCGATCGCGCGCCCCGCCACCCAAGGTGATGGATCGCCCTCATCACGAGGGGCAGACGGCGCTCGGCGATCACGGCTCCACCGTGTAGGTTGGTTGCCATGTGGAGCTGGAGCCTGAACTGGGGGGAGATCACGCCGCGGCTCGTCATCGGCTCGTGCCCCATGACGCCGGCCGACCTGGCGCGCATCCGGGCCGGCACCGGGGTCGAGAGCGTGCTGTCGCTCCAGCACGACGACTGTCTCGACTACTGGGGCGTCGACTGGCCGGCAATGCGACGCGCCGGAGAGCGGCTCGGCCTCACCATGGCGCGGCGCCCGATCCGCGACTTCGACCTCGCCGACATGCGACGCCACCTGGCGGACGCCGTGGCGCTCCTCGCCCGGCTCGATCCGCCGCGTCACCGCACCTACGTCCACTGCACCGCCGGCCTCGGCCGGGCTCCCCTGGTGGTGCTCGGCTACCTGACGCTGGTGGAGGGCCTCGATCGCGAGCGCGCCATCCGCCTCATCCTGGACGGGCGGCCGGACGCGGTGCCGTCATGGGAAGCCTACGAGGGCGCGCGCCACGATCTGGCTGCACGGCACCGTGACGCGATCGAGCGCCGCGCCTACGAGCTCTACCGGCGCACGACGAACCGCGACGCGACTGCCGACTGGCACCAGGCGGAGGCGGAGGTCATCGCCCGCGCGCTGCGCGACGCCGCCGCGGAGCCGGCCACGCGACCCGCGGCGACGATGGCGTGACCCCGCGCGGCAACCGGCGAGGGCGGCTCGGGTGACGTCCGCTCACGCCCGCCGCGAGCCCGTCGCCCGGTACTGGCGGCAGGACTCGAGCCAGCGCTCGACGAGCTCGGGATGGGCGGCCAGCGGCAGGTGCGCGTAGCTCGCGACGACGTTGCGGTGCAACCAGCCGTCGTGCTGCTCCACGATGCCGGGGCCCGGCTCGAGGCGGTAGGCGAAGCGCGCCCCGTCGCCGATACGCTCGATCACCGAGTTGTGGAAGACGTGGCCGCGCAGTCGCGTCCCCCGCGGTGCCAGCGCCGTCTCCTCCTCGACCTCGATCTCCACGTAGGCGACCGCCTGCCGCGCCCCCATCCGCACGTGGCCGTCGAAGAGTCCGACCATCGCCCGTCGCGGCCCGCCCATGGTGATCGACGCGCACAGGTACATGAGACCACCGCACTCGGCGATGATCGGCATGCCTTCCTCGGCCCGCCCGCGAATGGCTTCGCGCAGGGTGACGTTGGCCTCGAGCGCGTCCAGGTGCCGCTCCGGAAAGCCGCCGCCCAGGTAGAGACCGCCGAGGTCGGGCGGCAGCTTCTCGTCGCGGGTCGGCCGCACGATCACCAGCTCGGCACCGGCGGCGGCGAGCACGTCGAGCGTGTCCTGATAGTAGAAGCCGAAAGCGTCGTCGCGCGCGATGCCGATCCTCACCTGCTTGCCGAGGGTCGCCGTCACCTGCGAGCTGCGGCCGCGGACCGGCGCCGGTGCCGGCAACTCGTGCGGCACCGCCGAGTCGGCGACGTCGAGCAGAGCGTCCAGGTCGAGATGCGAGGCGACCTCGAGCGCCATCGCCTCGATGCCGGCGCCCGGTCCGCGTCGCTCCCAGGCCGGCACCAGCCCGAGGTGGCGCTCCGGCATGCGCAGCTTCTCGTTCACCGGGACCACGCCGAGGATCGGCACGCCGATCCGCTCCAGCGACGCGGCACAGGCGCGCGCGTGGTGCTCGCCGGCGATGTTGTTCAGGATGACGCCGGCGAAGTCGATCTGCTCGTCATACTGGCGATAGCCGAGCGCCGCGGCGCCGGCCGAGCCGGCCATGGCGTGCACGTCGAGCACCAGCACCACCGGCAGGCCGAGCCGCCGGGAGATGTCGGCCGACGAGCCACCGCTGTCACCGGAACCGACGCCGTCGAAGAGCCCCATCATGCCCTCGACGACCGCGATGTCGGCGGGCGGCAGGACGAGCCCGCCACCACCGTCCGGCCCGCCGCGCGAGCCGGCCGGAGCCACCGCGACGCGCTCCGGGTCGAGCATGTCGTCGAGCTCCGGATCGTGGTCGATCTCCCCGGCCTCCTCGTCGTCGGTGAATCCCGCCTCGTCGGCGTCGAGCCCGTCGGGCGACCCGTGCGACGACGGGCTCCCGGCACCACCACCGCGCCCTGCACCGGGCACCCCGATCATCCGGCGACCCGCCGCGGCACGCATGAAGGTCCCGACCAGCAGGTCGCCCGGCATCAGCCAGCCGTCCAGGTTGTAGCAGGGGCGACGGGTCAGCGCGGCGTGGAAACCGAGATCGATGTAGTCGGGACCGACCTTGTAGGGCTGCACGACGAGCTCGCGCTCGGCGAGACCGGCGAGCAGACCGAGAGTGATCGTGGTCTTGCCGACGCCGCTGCGCGGGCCGGCGATGAGGATGCGCTTCATGAATGCCTCGTGTCGGCAGGGTCGGTTCGCCGTGGAGCCCCGGCGTCCGCATCGGATCGAGCGCGCGCAGGACGCCGGTCGTCGTGACCGTTGTCGTGACCGTTCAGGTGGGGTGCCGTCCCGCCGTCGCGACGCGGCGGGGACGTGGCCGACGGGCCAGGGACGACTCGAGCGGTGCGAGTCTACTCGAAGCACCATGCGCTGTCCACGACCGGCACCGGAGTGCTACGATGCCCGTCCCCCGCCATGGCCCCGCGCCGGGGGGCGTGGTGCAGCGGGTGTGTCGCGTGCAGGCACGCCATCCCGCGTGCAGCGAGCAGACGATGAATGCACCTTCCACCTCCAGCACGATCCGGAGCGGCAGCGCGCCGCGGCGTGACCGCGTCGACCGCTTCTACCAGCTCGTCACCAACGAGGAGGACGCCCGGGTCTGCAAGGAGATCTCCGACGAGGCCTGTCGCTACGTCCCGCGCAACTTCTTCCGGATCCTCGTGACCCAGACCCTGACCTCGCTCGGAGATCTGCTCGCCAGCCCCAAGACCGTACTC
>JASFRE010000147.1:0-8988 GCA_050115055.1 Candidatus Eiseniibacteriota bacterium
CTTGCGCGAATGGCGGAGACGTCTACGATGGCGGCCGCGGCGCGGCGCGGCGCCGGGTCGCGCGGCCGCGGGAGAAAGGCGGGACCGGCACCGGTTGGAATCTTGACGGGGGCGGTGGCGGCATCGCCCTGAACGGCTGGGTCCAGATCGGCCCCAGCACGCGGAGGACATGAGTCGATGCACCCTCTCTGTCCGCCGGCCCTCCGGCGCGCCACGGTGTGCCCCGCGCGGGCGGTCGCAGTCCTGGCCGGCCTGGCCTGGGTCTTGGTCACCGCCCTGCCCGTCCCGGCCGCTGCCGGCTCCCCGGCGACGGCCGGCGCAGTGGAGACCGACACCGTCCAGGCCGGGGCCCCGGGCGCAGTCGACTCGACAGCGGCCGACACTGCCAGAGCGGGCTCCGCCCCGATCGACGCCGTGGCGGCCGACACCGCCAGGGCCGGCTCCGCCCCGATCGACGCCGTGGCGGCCGACACCGTCGTCGCCACCGGTTCCGGCGCGGACGACTCCCTGGTGACCGACTCCGGTGCCGTCGGGACCGCCACCGCCGACTCCCCCGACTCCGCCGTGGCCGAGCCGCCCCTGGCCAGCCCGCTGCCCGCGCGGCTGCCGGACATCCCGTTCGGCATCGGCGAACGCTTCGAATTCTCCCTCCAGTACGGCCCTCTGAAGGCCGGCACCGCCGTGCTCAGCGTCGAGGGCGTCGAGGAGGTCGGGGAGCATACCTGTTACCGGGTGGTCTCCGAGGCGCGCTCCAACCGGCTGGTGAGCACCTTCTACAAGGTCCGGGATCGGATCGTCAGCTGCCTCGACGACGTCACCCTGTTGACCCGGCGCTCGTCCAAGAAGCTCCGCGAGGGCGATCACCGGCGCGACGAGCAGCTCGTCTGGGACCACGAGGAGGGCAGGGTCACCGCCACCGACGGCAGCACGCAAGCGATCGTGCCGGGTTCGCGTGACATCCTCGGGGCGTTCTACTATGTTCGCACGCTCGATCTGGAGGTCGGCGATCGGGTGCCGCTGCGCGCCCACGACGACGACACGTCCTACGAGATGTGGCTCGAGGTCAAGCGCCAGGAGACGATCGACACCCCGGTCGGGCGCTTCGACTGCCTGGTCTACGAGCCGCAGATGGAGACCGACGGGCTCTTCAAGCGCTCCGGCAAGCTCGAGGTCTGGTTGACGCGGGACGCCGCCCGCATGCCGGTCAAGATGCAGTCGCAGATCAAGATCGGGGCGGTGTCGGCGATCCTGATCGACATGGAGCGCGGGCGCCGGCCGCCGTCGCGCGGCGACGGCACGGGCTGACCGCCTGGAGGCCAGATGACCCAGTATCGCGAGGTCGATCTCCGCGGCGTGCGCACCATGTCGATCGCCGACCGGCCAAGCAAGGTCCGGCGCGAGCATCTGGCGCCACCCCCCGACCCGGGGCGGCCGGTCGGACGCCTGCTCGAGCTGCTGCCCGACCAGCTCGCGGCCCGCGGCCTGCGCCGCCTGGTGGCGGCCATTGCCGCCGCCCACGCCGCCGGCCGACCGGTGGTGGCGATGCTCGGCGGGCACGTGGTGAAGACCGGATGCGGCCCCTGTCTGGCCGCGCTGTGTCGCGAACAGATCCTCACCTGTCTCGTCATGAACGGTGCGGCCGCCATTCACGATTTCGAACTCGCCGTCTGGGGCAAAACGTCCGAAACCGTTGAGGAGAGCCTCGGTGCCGGGACCTTCGGGATGGTCGAGGAGACCAGCCGGCTGATGAACGAGGCGACGCTCGAGGGCCAGCGGCGCGGCCAGGGGCTGGGAGAGAGCCTGGCCGAGAAGCTCGAGGCGATCGATGCCCCGTATCGGGACACGAGCCTCCTCGGCACCGCCCACGCCACCGGGCTGCCGGTCACGGTGCACGTCGCCCTCGGCACCGACATCCTGCACCAGCACCCGACGGCGGACGGGGCGGCGATCGGGGACACGAGCCTGCGCGACTTCCGGCGGCTGGCCGGGGCGCTGCGGGGGCTGTCGGGTGGTGTGGTGCTCAACCTGGGGTCGGCGGTGATCCTGCCGGAGGTCTTCCTGAAGGCGCTCAGCGTGCTCAGGAACCTCGGCGAGTCGCTCGAGGCGCTGGTGACCGCCAACCTCGACTTCCAGCGGCACTACCGGCCGACGCAGAACGTGCTGCACCGGCCGACCCAGGGGATCGGCGAGGGGATCGAGCTGATCGGCCATCACGAGATCATGCTACCGGTGCTCTGCGCCCTGGTGCTCGACGCCGTGCGGCGTCAGGGCGCGGGGCCGGGTGCCTGAGGCGTGGCGCTCGCTGCGAGGTCAAAGTGAGACACGGCAGACTGCTCAAACGACGCATTGATTCGGCATTGGGGCTTCGGTACGATGGCGTTTCGAGAGCCGGCGCCGTCCTGTCGCGCCGGTGCGACGCCATGCAGACCGACGCCCCGGCGGACGCCGCGCCCACCCGCTCCGCCGTGCATCCCGACCGCGCCCCGACATCGATCGCCGGCGTTCCCCGCCGGTCGTGGAAAGGACCGTCCGGGGGGCTCCTGGCCGTCCTCGCCGTGGTGGTGGTCGCGGGTTGCGGCGGCGGGCCGCCGGTCCGCGAGCTGTACCTCGAGGACATGGAGGGCGCGCCGGGCGTCGATCCGGAGTTCGAGTACCTGCCCGAGTACCGGATCCGGGTGGGGGACCAGATGCGGATCGAGTTCCTGTCCGATCCGGAGCCGGCGACCAGCGCCTCGGAGGTGATCGTGCGACCCGACGGGCGCATCTCGCTGCGCGGCGTCGACGACGTCCTGGCCGCCGGACGCACGCCGGCCGAGCTCGACTCGGTGCTGACCGTCCGGTTCGCGCAGCTCCTGGTCGACCCGCAGCTGTCGATCATCGTCGAGACCTTCTCGCGCGAGAAGATCTACGTGCTCGGCCAGGTGCAGCGTCCGCGCGAGGTGGCGATGGTCGGACCGACCAGCGTGCTGCAGGCGATCGCCTCCGCCGGCGGCTTCGAAGTGGGCGCCAACCGGAACCAGGTCGTGGTCGTGCGCCGCCTCGGCGGCGGCCGGCTCGGTGCCTTCGTCGTCGACACCGAGCCGATCATGGAGGCCAAGGCCGGGGCGCGTGAGGTATCGTTGTACGCCCAGGACGTGGTGATCGTGCCCAAGACACGGATCGCCAAGGTGGGCGATTTCGTGGGCCAGTACTTCGAGAACTTGAATCCGGCGCTCCTGTCCGCGTTCTGGGTCTCGCGCATCTTCACCGAGTGATCCGGGACCACGCGAGACGCCCACGTCATAGCGAGCATCAGCGATGCAGCAGACCTACGAACAAACCACGCGCCAGGTGCAGGGCCGGCAGGCGTTCGGCTCCACCCGTGACCTCGTCTCGATGCTCTTCCGCCGCAAGGCGATCTTCCTCGCCGTGTTCCTGACCATCTTCGCTGCCTCGGCCTGGAGCCTCAAGAACCAGCAGGTGGTCTACGTCGCCGAGGCCAAGGTGCTGGTGATCCGCGGCGCCGACCCGACCGTGATCAACCAGCGCCCCTACCAGCACTGGTGGGAGGAGATGAAGACCGAGGTGGAGATCGCGCGCTCGCCCCACGTGCTAGATCGCGCGGTGGCGAGGCTCGCACACCAGCAAGGAGTCCGTACCCGCGAGGAGACCCAGGACCTCGGAACGGTGGACTCCGAGCCAGTCGATACCGAGACCCTGCGCGGTGGGCTCGGCGTCGAGCCGATCGACGAGACCGACGTGATCCGTATCACCTACCGCGCCCTCGACCGGCGGTCGGCCATCGACGGTGTCAATGCCGTCACCGAGGCCTACATGGAGCACGCCAAGGTCGTGCGCCGCGATCCCCAGGCCGCGCAGATCTACCGCGGAGAGATCGAGAGGCTCGAGGGCGAGGTCGACCGGCTGTCGGTCGAGATCGCCAACTACAAGAACCAGTACCGCATCTCGGACATCAACGCCGAGAGCCTCGAACTGACGCGCCAGCGCAAGGCGGTCGAGAACAATCTGATCGACGTGCGCGCCGAGCGCCATGCCACCGAGATCGAGCTCGACGGCTTCGAGCGCCGCTTGGAGAAGCAACCCGACCTCCTGATCCCGTCCGAGGAGATGAAGCGCGACCCGCAGGTCGCCACCTACGCCCGCCGGCTGGCGGAGCTCGACGCGCAGCTCAACACGCTGCTCGCCACCTACACGCGCGACAACCCGCAGGTGCGCGCCGTCGAGCGCGATCGGCAGAGCTGCGTCGCCTCGATCCGCGAGCAGGTGCAGCAGTTCATCGGCATGAAACGCTCGTCGCTCGAAGCGCTCGCCGCCCGCGAGCAGGCGTTCCAGGGCGAGCTCGAGCGCATCGATCAGCGCATGGCGGAGCTGCCGGTCCACGAGTCCAACCTGGACCGCATGGCCCACGAGCTGAAGGGCGCCAAGGAAAGTCTCGACCTGATCCGCGAGCGCGAGGACCTCGCGCAGCTGCGCCAGGATCTCGATCCCAAGTTCTCGAAGCTCCGGCTCCTGCACGAGGCGGCGTCGGCCTCGCGGCTCGGCGGCGGCGCGCGCAAGCAGCTCTTCCTCGTGGCCTCGATCATCCTGGCGCTCGGCCTGAGCTTCGTGGCGGCGTTCATGATCGACACGCTCGACCACACGATCAAGTTCCCGAACGACATCGAGGAGGCGCTGGGCGTGCCGGTGCTGGCCTCGATCCGTGAGGTCCGGGGCTCCTGGAAGCCGGCCGGCGGCGGGCCGGGCGGTCCGGGCGGCTAGCGGGATCCGGGAGGCGGTTCCTTGGAGAGCTCGGTCCTCAAGAAAGCCTATGACCGGTGGAGCGCCGGGCGCACGCCGCCCGTGCCGCGTGCCGAGCGCGCCGAGCGCACGCCCCTGGGCGAGCTGCTCGGGCTGCGCCCCGATGTCGTGGAAGAGTTCGCAACGCTAGGAAACCGGGTCGACCTGGCGCTGTCCGGCGCCAGCCGCCGCTCGGTGCTGGTCGGCGGGCCGGTGCGTCGCACCGGCGCCTCGACCGTGGCGATCGGGCTGGCGGCGACCCTGGCCACCACATCGCAGGCGTCGACGCTCCTCGTCGATGCCAACCTGCGCCATCCCGGCCTGCACGAGAAGTTCGGCATCGAGCGCCATCCCGGGCTGACTGATCTCGTGCGCGGCGAGGTGACCGGTGCCCAGGCGATCCGTCAGACGGCGGTGCCGGGGATGCACCTCCTCACCAGCGGCTCGCCCGAGGAGGGGCCGCAGGGCTTCTTCCGGTCGGCCGAGTTCCGCGAGCATCTCGACCGCTGGACCGGCGAGTACGCCTACGTCATCATCGACTCGGCGCCGTTCGGAGCGGTCGCCGAGCCGATGAGCCTCGCGCAGTCGGTGAGCGGCGTGGTGCTGGTGGTGGAGGCCGCCCGGACCGCCCGCGAGGTCGCGGCCGGACTGGTCGACACGATGCGGGAGAGTGGCGTGCGGGTGCTCGGTGCCGTGCTCAACAAGCGCAAGTTCTACATTCCCGAGTGGATCTACCGCCGGGTGTAGGGCGGCCACCGGCCGTCGCGCATCCGCGCCAGCCTGAAACGTGCAGACCATCCGCCTGATCGACCACAAGCCGCGGCTCGACCTGCGGAGCGCCCTGCTCCTCGTCGTGCTCCTCGCCGTCGGCGTCGCGGCCGCCCTGGTGGTCGGCAGGGCACTCGACATCGAGGACCAGGTCGTCGGCATGGTGATCATCGACATCATGCTGGTGACGGCGATCGTCTGCTTCTACGACCTCACCTACGCGATCATCTTCTGGTTCTTCGCGCTGACCTATATCCTGCGCTACACGCAGCTCAACCTGCCAGGCATTCCCGACATGTCCGGACCGCGCTTCATGCTGGTGGTCATGTGGGGGGTCTTCGCGCTCGAGGTGGCGCTGCGTCGCCGCAGGCCGCTCGGTATCGGCAAGATCGAGTGGGCGATGCTGCTGTTCATGGTGATCAATCTGATCAGCATGATCCACCACCAGAACCTGATGCACTCGGCGCACCGGGCGAGCCCGATCACGTCGTTCATGAACTTCGTGGTCTTCCCGTTCTCGGTCTTCTACCTGACGCGCAACGCCTGCTCGAGCGACACGAGCGTGCGGCGCTTGCTCATTGCATTCGGCATCCTGCACCTACACCTGACGGTGACCGGCATCCTCGAGCACTTCCATGTCAGCGGGCTGGTCTTCCCGCCCGATATTCTCGATCCCGAGGCGGGAGAGGGCCGCTGGTTCGGCGTCCGCATCCGCGGGCCGTACCTGCACTCGCCGATCTACGGCGCCGTGATGGGCATGGGCTTCTACCTGACCCTCCACTTCATCGCCTACGTGAAGGGCAAGCTCCGCTGGGCGCTGCTGGTCGGGCTGGCGGCGACGCCGCTGTCGGTCCTTTACACCCTGACCCGCCAGGTCTGGCTCGGCTGGGGGCTGCCGCTCATCCTCGGGTTCGCCTTCTCGAAGCGCCAGCGCGTCGTGCTCGGGGTGCTGGTGCTTGCCGCCCTGACCTTTGTCGTCATGGCCGACATGAACGCCGTCGTTGACGAGGACGCACTCGCCAACCGCGCCACCAACGAGAACACCGGGGAGTCGCGCATCGGCCAGTTCGTCGCCGGTAGCCTCATGTTCATGGACAGCCCCATCTTCGGGATCGGTCTCGAGATGTGGGAGGTCACCATGGAGCGCTACCGACGGCAGCTATCGGTCATCCACACGCCGTTCGGCGACGTGGACACCAAGTGGGCGCGCGGCGCGGACGCCCACAACACGTTCCTGCGGGTCGCCGTCGAGCTCGGCATCGTGGGACTGATCCCCTTCTTCGCCATCTTCTTATTCATCGTCCAGAGGTCGATCCGTCTCTTCCGCGCGTTGCCCCGCGAGGGGCTCTACGGGCGTGGGCTGGTGCTGGCCTTCTGGCAGATGATGATCGGTTTCCTGCTCTGCATCTTCTTCACCGACCCGAGCTTCGCCGAGTTCCTGCCGGGCTACTACTTCGCGTGGGCAGGGATCATCGTGCGGCGCGCCGAGCTCGCCGAGCAACAGGCCGCTGGCCACCCGATCCCGCCGGATCACACCCTCGCCGTGGAGGTCGTCTGATGGAGCCGCCGGAGGAGACGACGGCCAGCGAGGAGACGCCGGCGCCGCCGGTCGGTGGCTCGCTGTCACGGCAGGCCGGCATCGTCATCGTGGCGCGCGGTGTCGCGTTCTTCGTCGCCTTCGTGGTTCCGGTGGTGCTCGTCCGCGTCATCGATCAGCAGCAGTACGGCCACTACCGGCAGGCGGTCTTCCTGCTCGCGGTCTTCTACCCGATCCTGCAGTTCGGCACCACGCAGAGTCTCTTCTACTTCTACCCGCGCGAGCCGGCGCGGCGGCGGGCACTCGTCACCCAGACCGTCGGTTTCCTCGCCGCCACGAGCGTCGTCTTCGCCGTGCTCCTGGTCGCCGCCCGGGGCCTCGTGGGGGCCTATTTCAATGACGCCGAGATGACGCGGCTGGCACCGCTCATCGGGCCCTACGTCGGCCTCATGGTGCTGACCTCGGTGCTCGACGTGCTGCCGGTCGTCCAGCAGAAGATGCGCCTCGCCTTCGCGGTCATCCTGAGCTCGGAGACGCTGCGGGCGGCGCTTCTGGTGACCGCGGCGGTCGCGACGCGCGACGTGCGGGTGCTCGTCGCGGCACTCGTGGTCTTCGCGGCGGCGCGCGCCGCCTTCATGCTCGTCCTGCTCAGGGTACAGGGCCTGCTCGGAACCGGCGACCTGGGGACCCGGTTCGTCGGCAAGCAGCTCGCCTACTCGGTGCCCTTCGGTCTGGCCGGCACGGTAGTGACGCTGATCCAGATGTCCGACCGGCTCTACGTGTCGCGCTACTTCGACGCCTCGCAGTTCGCCATCTACTCGGTCGGCTGCTACCAGCTGCCACTCATCATGATCGTCTTCCAGTCGGCGGCAAGCGTCATGCTCGGACGCATGGCGGCATTGCAGGCGGCGGACCAGGTGGGGGAGATGCTCGCGCTGCTGCGCAATGCCGTCCGCAAGCTGTCGCTGGTGGCGCTGCCGGCGGTGGCGGTCGCCATCGTGCTCGGGCGCGATCTCATCACGGTGGTCTACACGGGGGATTACGCAGCGGCGACGCCGATCTTCATGGTCTTCCTGGCGCTCATCCCGCGCTCGGCGACCGCCTACGGCACGGTGACTCGCGCCTACGGGCTGACGCGCTGGATCTTCCAGCTGAGCCTCTGGGCACTCGTGGTGGCGGTGGTGCTGGTGTTCGCGCTGACCCCACGGCTGGGACTCGTGGGACCGGCGCTGGCCGTCGTCGTGGCGCTCTGGGTGGTGGCCGGTGGGCAGATCTGGAAGTCGGCGCGGCTGCTGGGCTGCGGACTCCGTGGTCTCTACCCGTGGGGCGAGCTCGGGCGGATCGCGGCCGTGGCGGCGGTGCCGGCCGTCGGCCTGGCGTTCGTCCGGGCGCACGTCGAGGCGCCGCCGGCCGTGCATCTCCTGGCGGGCGGTGGGGTCTACGCGCTGATCGTCGGGGTGCTGGCGCTGCGTCTCGGACTCGTGCGGCCGGCCGAGTGGGCAGCGGCGCGCGCCGAGCTCCGACGGCGGCTCGGAGGGGCACCGTGATGAGCTCCCCCGTCGCCACCCCGCTCGAACCACTCGGCTACGTCTGTCCGGAATGCCGCGGCGACCTCGACGCGACACCGGAGACCCTCGGCTGCCCGCGCTGCGGCCGCCGCGTCCCGGTGATCGACGGCGTACCGCACTTCGTCGAGGATGACGGCTACTGGGGCGAGATCCCGGCCAGCGCCATGCGCGAGCTACTCAGGCGTCTCCATCACCAGCACTGGTACGCGGCACTCGCCGGACACCCGGATGCCGCCGTACGCGGCAAGGCCGCCTTCATCGCCGACCAGCGTCGCGCCAACTGGATCTACGAGTTGCCGCTCGACCCGACGAGTCGTCTTCTCGACGTCGGTTGCGGCA
>JASFRE010000148.1:0-8893 GCA_050115055.1 Candidatus Eiseniibacteriota bacterium
ATCGCCGCTGCCGCACGCCGACCCTCGCCCATCGCCAGGATCACGGTGGCGGCACCGAGCACGATATCGCCGCCGGCGAAGACGCCGGGGATCGACGTGCGCTGGGTCTCCGGATCGACCACGATGTTGCCCCAGCGCGTCGTCCGGAGCCCGGACGTCGTCTCCGGCACCAGCGGGTTGGGGTCATTGCCGATGGCGATGATCACCGTGTCGACGTCGAGGACGAACTCGCTATCCGGGATCGGCACCGGCCGCCGTCGACCGCCGGCGTCGGGCTCGCCGAGCTCCATCCGCTGGATCTCCATACCGGTCACCCAGCCCGCGTCATTGCCGAGGATGCGAGTCGGGTTCTGGAGCAGGTCGAAGACGATGCCCTCTTCGCGGGCGTGATGCACCTCCTCGATGCGCGCCGGCATCTCCGCCTCCGAGCGCCGGTAGACGATGGTGACGCGCTCGGCGCCGAGCCGCAGCGCGGTGCGGGCCGCGTCCATCGCCACGTTGCCGCCGCCCACCACCGCCACCCTGCGGCTGCGCTGGAGCGGTGTGTCCGAGATCGGGAATTCGAACGCCCGCATCAGGTTCGAGCGCGTCAGGTACTCGTTGGCCGAGTAGACGCCGCACAGGCTCTCGCCGGGAATGTTCATGAATTTCGGCAATCCGGCACCGGTGCCGATGAAGATGGCATCGAAGCCGTTCTCGCGCAGCCCCTCGAGGGTGCGCGTCTTGCCGATCACGTAGTTGTAGCGGAAGGTGACGCCGAGCCTCTCCAGGTACTCGACCTCCTTGTAGACGATCTCCTTCGGCAGCCGGAACTCGGGGATGCCGTAGGTGAGCACACCGCCCGGCCGGTGCAGCGCCTCGTAGACGGTGACCTGGTGTCCCTGGCGCACCAGGTCGCCGGCGACGGTCAACCCCGCCGGTCCCGAACCGACCACGGCGACACGCTTGCCGCTCGGCGGCGGCAGCTCCGGCAGCTCCACGGTGCCATGCTCGCGCTCGTAGTCGGCGACGAAGCGTTCGAGCTTACCGATCGATACCGAGCGCTCGGGCGACTTGAGCGCCTTCGTGACCGCGCAGACCAGCTGGCACTGCTCCTCCTGAGGACAGACGCGCCCGCACACCGCCGGCAGCAGGTTCCTCTCCTTGACGATCGCCACCGCGCGCCCGAAGTCGCCGTCCGCCACCGCCTCGATGAAGCGCGGGATGTCGATGCCGACCGGGCAACCGGCGATGCACTCGGCCTTCTTGCACTGCAGGCAGCGCGCCGCCTCCTCGCGAGCCTGCTCGGCGCTGAAGCCGAGGGGCACCTCGCTCATGTTGCCCACGCGGTCGGCGGCCGGCTGCTCGGCCATCCGTTGCTGGGGTAGCCTGAGACGCTCCTTCGGCTTGCGCTCCCGCCAGTCGGTGCTCATCGCTCCTCCGCCCGTGCCTCGAGCCGGCAGTGGTGCGCCTCCCCGTGAAGAGCCCCGTCCCGTTCGCGCGCGTGCTCCCGGCCCTCGACGTAGCTCGCATAGGCGAGGCGCTCCTGCTCGACGTACATCGACTGGCGGCGCATCATCAGGTCGAAGTCGACCTGGTGGCCGTCGAACTCCGGACCGTCGACGCAGACGAAGCGCGCCTTGCCGTCGACGATCACGCGGCAGCCGCCGCACATGCCGGTGCCGTCGATCATCGTCGTGTTGAGGCTGACCAGCGTCGGGATGCCGAGCGGTCGCGTCAGCTCGCAGACCATCTTCATCATGATCGCCGGACCGATCGCCACCACCTGATCGATGCGCCGGCCGCCGTCCACCAGTCCGGCGAGGGCGTCGGTGACGAAGCCGCGCGTGCCGTAGCTGCCGTCGTCGGTGACGATGACGACCTCGTCCGACGCACGGCGCATCTCGGCCTCCATGATCAGGAGCTCGCGCGTCCGGGCGCCGAGGATCGACACCACCGTGTTGCCAGCCGCCCGCATCGCCTGGGCGATCGGATGGGCGGGGGCGATGCCGATGCCACCGCCGATCACCGCCACGGTGCCGACCCGCTCGATGTGGGTGGCCTTGCCGAGTGGCCCGCAGACGTCGGCCAGCGCCTCGCCGGCCCGCATGTCAGCCATCATCGCCGTCGTCTTCCCGACCTCCTGGACGACCAGCGTGATCGAGGTCTCGTCGCCGTCGGCGATGGTCAGCGGGATGCGCTCCGAGTCGTCGCGCGGGCGCACGATGACAAACTGTCCTGCCCGGCGCGACCGTGCGACATCCGGTGCATGCACCACGTAGCGGCTGACCCGTGGGGCCAGGGTCTGCTTGTCGAGAATCGTCAACATCGGGCTCCGGGGTTCCTTGCGAAGCGGCACGACGACAATGAGTTGGCACGGTCAGGGGGGCGCGACCGGGGGCGTCGCCGAGGGGTCGGAGCGCTGTCCCCGACCCGGTTTGGCCGGGACTGAGCAGGAACGGTGCCAGGCTCGGGGGCACCGGCGAGGCGCCGGGAAGGCCGGCGGGACACCGGGAAGGCCGGCGGGACGCCGGGAAGGCCGGCGGGACGCCGGCGGCCAGTCGCGACTCGCGAACCGGCGGCTTGCGGGTGAGGGGCGCCCGGCACCCGGATCCGGCTCTTCGCAGCCGACCATCGATCCATCGGTCTGGTGCGAAGACGCCACCGACGGCGATCAGCTGGTCCCCGCAGCCTCCGGTCCGCATGGCGGCAACCTGTTCGACGTCGACGCCCACACGCAGGTCGTCGCACTCGGCCTCGAGAGCCGGGTCGTTGCCACGTACCGCGGGGTGGTGGTCGACGGATTCGGTCAGGGCGTCGTACACTGGTCGTACACGACCGGATGAGCGACCTCGTACCCGTCGTGTTCGAGGAGAGATCACGGAGATGGACAACCTGTCGGCAAGGTCGGTCTTCGAGCGGCTCGAGGCGATGCCCGGCGACATCACGGTGCTCGCGGTCGACGCGATCGTCAACGCGGCCAACACCACGCTCCTCGGCGGAGGCGGCGTCGATGGTGCCATCCACCGTGCCGCGGGCCCGGGGCTCCGCGCCGAGTGCGCCACGCTGGGCGGCTGTCCGACCGGCGAGGCCCGCCTGACCGCCGGCCACCAGCTGCCGGCACGGCACGTCATCCATACCGTCGGCCCGGTCTACCGGGACGGCGAGCATGGCGAGCCCGAGGCCCTGGCCGGCTGCTACCGGCGCAGCCTCGAGCTCGCCTCGCACCATGGTCTACGCTCGCTCGCCTTCCCGGCCATCAGCTGCGGTGCCTACGGCTACCCGATCGCCGCGGCGGCGCGGATCGCCGTCGAGACCGTCGTCTCCTACCTGCGGGACCATCCGGAGATCGACACGGTCCTCTTCGTGCTCTATGGCGATGACACGCTCGCCGTCTACCAGGACGCCCTCGTCGCGGCGCGGCGCCGCTCCGATGCCCGCCGCTCAATCGAGCGTTGACGGCAACGCCGCGTCTGCGCCAACATGATTGCCGATCCACTTCCGTCCACCCACGACAGATGGTCGCGGCGCGGTCGCTGCGTGCCGGCCGCGCTCCCAGCCAGCGAGGTATCACACATGGCCAAGCGAGTCGGAGTCATCCTCTCGGGATGTGGCGTGAACGACGGTAGCGAGATCCACGAGGCGGTCCTGACCATGCTGGCGCTCGACCGGGCGGGCGCCGAGATGGTGATGATGGCGCCGAGCAAGCCCCAGTCCGACGTCGTCGATCACGTCAGTGGCCAGCCGACCGGCGAGCAGCGCAACGTCCTCACCGAGTCGGCGCGCATCGCGCGAGGCGCCATCCGGGACGTGAAGGCTGTCGCGGCCGACGAGCTCGACGCGATCATCATGCCGGGCGGCTTCGGTGCGGCCAAGAACCTCTCGAACTTCGCAAGCGCCGGTGCCGACTGCGAGGTCGATCCCGATGTCGCCAAGTTGCTCACCGGCATGCACGCGGCGCGCAAGCCGATCGCCGCCCTTTGCATCGCGCCGGCGGTGCTCGCCCGCGTCTTCGGCGAACGTCTCCATCCCGAGATCACCATCGGTACGGACGCCAGCACCGCGAAGGCGCTCGAGGCCCTCGGTGCGCACCATCGCGATGCCGGTACGACCGACATCGTCATCGACCGCGACAACCGGATGGTGACGACGCCGTGCTACATGCTGGCCGGCCGCATCAGCGAGGTCGCCGACGGCGCGCGCAAGGCCGTCGACGCGCTGCTCGAGATGATCGAGGGCTGAACGAAACACCGTGGCAAATCGGGTCGGTGGTCAGACACACAGGATAAGAGAAGCACGATGAGCGAGCAGGACGAACGCAAGATCTCGGTCGACGAAGGCTGGAAGGCGAAGGTCGAGGCCGAGCGCGAAGCGCTGCAGGCGCAGGAGCAGGAGCAGGTGCAACGCGAGGAGGATCAGCGCCCGCCGCTGCCGACTCCCGACTTCGCGACGCTCATCACCAACTTCGCGAGCCAGGCGCTGCTGGCGCTGGGGCGCATGCCGGACGCCAGCGGCCAGACGCGCGAGGTCGATCTCGAGCTGGCCCGGTATGCCATCGACCTGCTCGAGGTGGTGCAGACCAAGACGGCGGGCAACCTCGAGCCAGATGAGGAGCAGATGCTCGGTTCCATCCTGCACGACCTGCGCATGGCCTTCCTCGACACGTCGCGCACCGTGCAGGCAGGGCCCGCGCCGGGAACGACGCCCGGGCACCAAGGGAACGCCCCGGACGGCCAGCCCCCGGACGCTGGCGGGCGCAGCGGCCGGATCATCACACCCTGACCGGTCGGGGCGACACGACGATCTCCCGCTCCGGTCATGAACGAGTCCCCGGCCCTCCCTCGCCCTCGATGATCCGACCGATGCCCGGCGCCACGGATCCCGGTACGACGGCCGTGGTCGCGGGCTGGCCATCGGACAGCGAGACACCCGGCGCGAGCTACCATGCGGCTGGTAGACACCGCGTCGTGCGGCGCCATGTACGGAGATGTGGCTGGATGCTATCATCTCGAGAGTCAGCGACCCTCTGACCTCGCGGACGATCCGCCCTTCAGGAGTCCGGACATGAGATGGCCACGCTGCCTCGAACCGGTCGCCACGGGTTCGTGCCCGGCGGCCGTGCGCTCACTCCTCCCCCGCAGCCTGCTCCGCCCTCTCTGCTTCCACAGGCTCCTCGGTCTCCTCGGGTCCATCTGCCTGCTCTGCTGGTCATTGCCGCTCACCGCGGCGACGCTGCGCGTGCCGACCGACTACGCGACCATCTCCGACGCGATCGAGGTGGCGGTGCTCTTCGACACCGTGCTGGTGGCGCCCGGCGTGTACGCGGGCGCCGGCAACACGGGCGTCGATCTCCGCGGTCGGGAGATCGTGGTGCGGTCCGCGGCCGGACCGGCGCAGACCGTCATCGACTGCGCCGGCAGCGGACGCGCATTCGTCATCTCGCAGGGCGAACAGCTGGCGGTGCTCGAGGGTTTCACAATCCGGAACGGCAACGTCGGCACGGGCCTCGGCGGCGGTGTGCTCGTCATCGAGTCGAGTCCGACGATCCGGCAGTGCGCCTTCGAGTCCTGCCTTGCCGAGCGCGGCGGCGGCTTCGCCGCCCTGGGCACCACCGGCCACGAGCGGCAGGTGACGCTCGAGGACTGCACCTTCGAGCTCTGCGTTGCCATCCAGGGCGGCGCCGTCTGGGGCGAGTCATGCCGGCTCGACGTCGACCGGTGCGGCTTCGCCCGGAACAGCGCCGCCTACGGCTCGGGTCTCGGCGGGATCACGATCGAGCTGACGGTCGAGGATGCCCTCTTCGATGACAACGGGGGCGGCTCGTTCGGCGGCGGCATCGCGATCTACGGCTCGACGGCGACGCTCGGCCGTTGCGAGTTCGTGCACAACGACGCACCCAGCGACCTGGGCTCGGCGCTCCTCCTCGAGGATTCCGAGACGACCGTCGACGCCTGCGTCTTCCGGGAGAACGGCGATCCGTATCGGGTCGCCGCCGCGGTCGACGTCCGCGCGGCGTCGGCCACGTTCGCGAGCTGCACGTTCTACGGGAACGACGGTCCAGGAATTCGTGCGCGCGGCGGCGCCGCGTTGACGCTCGAACGCTGCATCCTCGCCGACGGTCTGGATGGCGAGGCGATCCGGTGCCAGGAGGGCAGCGCGGTCACGCTCACCTGCAGCGACGTGTTCGGCAACGAGGGCGGTGACTGGACCGGGTGCCTTGCCGGGCAGCTCGGGCAGGACGGCAACTTCGCGGCCGACCCTCGATTCTGTGCGCCCGCCGAGGGCGACCTGACCCTGGCCGCGAACTCACCGTGCGTGCCGGGAGCGCACCCCGGAGGGACCGCTTGCGGGCTCATCGGAGCGCTCGATCAGGGCTGCCCGCCCGTGGCGGTCGAGTCGATGACGTGGGGCTCGGTGAAGGCGCGCTGGCGGTCGCGCTGATCGCCACGGATCACGCACTCCAGACGTACCCGGTGCTAGCCGAACCACGAGGAGGCGAACGACTTCGCCGTCGCCCGCGCGATCTGATCGACGTGGGCGTCGGTGTCGAGCTGCTCCACGGCGAGGCACGGATCCTCTCCCGGTCCGGCATAGCCGGTGAAGCGTAGCTCGCCGTCGCTGATCGCGTCGGCAAAGGCCGTCCGTCCGGCATCGATGACGACGCCGATCATGTGATCCGTCGTACGGGGCTGATCCTCTCCGGCCTCGACCAGTGCCCAGGCAGTGATCTGGCGCGCAATCACCTCGTCGCCGCGACGGTAGATCGCTCGCCAGCCGGGCGTCGCCGTGGCGAGGCTCACGATGGTGCGAGTGTGTTCCTGCATGACTGTGCTCGCTTCGACCTGCGCGCGCGCCGCGGCACTGCTCCGGTCCGGCAGCGGTGCGGGCGCCGTCTGGACGGCGCGGGATGAAGCTCGGGTGCGGATCGTCGGTGGTCGACCCGGGGCCGTCGGTGGCTTCTTGCGTGTCGTTCTCATTCATAGCACATCGGGCCGCCGGGCGCGCGGATGACCTGTGACCGGGGCCACCATCTCCACCGCGGCGGTGGGTGAGCGAGCGGTCGGGCCACCTGACGCCGCGATGCCCAGTGCGGGCGCGCGCACTCCGGCGCCTCGTTTTTTCCTTTGCATGTCCCACGCCTGGCCGATTATGATCATATGCTCATAACCGTCCCGCACCGGGGAGGGAGCGATGCCACGACCGGTGACCAGGCGAGCCGTGCCACAGGGCCTCGACGAGCGGATCTTCAAGCCGCTGGCCGTGCCCGCGCACGCCCTCGAGCACCTCGAGATCGGACTCGACGGGCTCGAGGCGCTGCGCCTCGCCGACCTCGAGGGCCTCTATCAGGCCGAGGCCGCCGCCCGCATGGGCGTCTCGCGCGCCACCTTCGCCCGGGTGCTCACCGAGGCACGGCGACGGGTCGCCGAGGCACTGATCGCCGGCAAGGCGCTCCATGTCCGCGGCGGCGCCGTGACGCGCCGCCCGGACCGACGCTGGCCCTGCCCGATCCACGGCGGACCGGGACGGCGCGGCCGCGGCTGCCGGTGCCGCCGCTCCCGGGGTGACACAGGATCCGATCGGACACGGAGACCGAGATGAACCAAGCACCCGTCCTCCGCATCGCCGTTGCCTGCGAGTCCCATGACGGACTGGATAGCCCGCTGTGCGCGCACTTCGGCCACAGCCCCGCCTTCGCGATCGTCCGCACGCAGGGCGACACGGTGCTCGACTGCGAGGTGGCGGCCAACCCGTTCGGCGCCCGGCACCAGCCGCACTCGATCCCCGACTTCATCGCTGATCTCGGAGTCGGCGTCGTCATCACCGGCGGCATGGGGCAGCGCGCCATCGCGCGCTTCCAGCAGTGCGGCGTCGACGTCGCGACCTGCGCCGGCGGAACGGTGCGCAGCGCCGTCGAGTCCCATCTCGCCGGGCGAACGACGGAACCCGGCCCCTGTGTCGAACACCATGGACACGGGGCACATGACGGCTGCGGCCACTGACGCATGGTGCCGCGGTCGCACGATCCAAGAGTAGGAGGATCGCCATGCAAATCGTCATCACGTCCGATGGTCCGGACCTCGATGCGACCATGAACCCCAGATTCGGTCGCTGTCCCTACTTCGTCTACATCGACTCGGAGACCGGCGCCATACACGCCGAGTCCAATCCCGCCGTCGATGACCTGGGTGGCGCCGGCGTGCGCGCCGCGCAGCGCGTGGTCGATGCCGGCGCCGCGGCCGTGCTGACCGGCCGCGTCGGTCCGAACGCCATGCGTGTGCTCGAGAGCGCCGGCATCGAGGTCTACGAAACCCGAGCGAATCGGGTCCGTGACGCTCTGCAGGAGTTCCGCCAGGGTGAGCCCGGCGACCTCGCGCGCACCGCGACCGCGGTCTCGTCGACGCCGGCGCCGGTCACCGCTGCGACCGGGGCGCCGGCCACCGCTGCGGCCGGGGCGCCGGCGACGGGAGCGCCTGCCACCGACGACACGGAGCGCGCCGCGCCGGCCCCGGATCCCGAAGCCGCTCGCCAGCGCGCCGTACCGCCGGGCCGGACACCGGCCGTCGCGCACCCGGTGCGCGAGCGCCGCCGGCTCCGCGTCCACCCACCCGGCACGGGCGGCGGTCGTGGTGGCGGCGGCCGCGGGGCGGGCGGCGGCGGTGGCCGCGGGGCGGGCGGCGGCGGTGGCCGCGGGGCTGGCGGCGGCGGTGGCCGCGGGGCTGGCGGCGGCGGCGGCCGCGGCGCCGGTGGCGGGCGTGGCCAGGGACGCCGGCGCACCGGAGGGTGACGAGCATGCGTGTCGCCATCGCCAGCGGCAAGGGAGGCACGGGCAAGACCACGATCGCGGTCAGCCTGGCGCTCGTCGCCTCCCGCCGCGAGGGACTCGGCGTTCACCTGGTCGACGGTGACGTCGAGG
>JASFRE010000149.1:0-8875 GCA_050115055.1 Candidatus Eiseniibacteriota bacterium
GTCCGCGGAGCCGCTCCGGGGAACCCCCGGGCTGCCGTTCGGGACGGCGAGCGGCGGCGGGTCCCCGTGCATCACCGGTCATGGCGGCTAGGCCGGCGGTGGACCGAGGCTGATGCCACCGTCGAGCGGCAGGATGGCGCCGGTCATCCAGGCGCTCGCGTCGCTAGCCAGGTAGAGCGCCAACGCCGCGACGTCGGACGGCCCGCCGAGACGGCCGAGCGGGGTCTGGGCGATGAAGCTGGCGCGCAGTCCGGCGAGCTTGGCGGACGGCACCATGCCCTCGAGCATCGGCGTCTCGACGACACCGGCGCTGATGGCATTGACGCGCACGTCGGGGGCGAGATCGGCCGCCCAGCAGCGAGTGAGCATCTCGAGCCCCGCCTTGGTGGCCGAGTAGATCGAGACGTTGCGCGGCGGCAGGAAGGTCACCGTCGACGAGATCTGGATGACCGAGGCGCCGCCCGCGACCTGCGAGCGACGCAGGTGCGGCACCGCGGCGCGCATGACGTGGATCGGTCCCTTCAGGTTGATGTCGACCAGTGCGTCGATGTCCTCGTCGGTCGCCTCGGCCACCGGACCGCCACGCGAGATGCCGGCATTCTGCACCAGGATGTCGAGGGCACCGAAGGCGACGACGGTCTCCTCGACCATGCGGCGCGCCTCGAGCGGCCGCGCGACGTCGCCGGGGATGGCGACGACTCGACCGAGGGCGCGGGCGGCACCGCGCGTCGTGCCGGAACCGGTGGAGGCGCCAGCTGCCGGCTCGGCACCGGCTGCGGCCGCACTGCCGGCTCCCGGAGCGCCACCGGCGGCCGCTGCGCCACCGGCTGCCGCTGCGCCACCGGCGGCCGCTGCGCCCCCGGCGGCCGCTGCGTCCCCGGCTGCCGCTGCGTCCCCGGCTGCCGCTGCGTCGTCACCCGGCCCCGCATCCGTACCGGCCGTGCCGCCATGGCCGAGCTCGCGCGCAGTCGCCTCGACGACGCCGACGCGCCGTCCGGTGATCGCCACGCTGGCGCCCGCCTGGACGAAGGCCGCGGCAATGGCGCGACCGATGCCCGACCCACCGCCGGTCACCAGCGCCACCCTGCCCTCGAGCGACGTCGACATGCTCTCCGCTCCCCCCTGGTCGGGCGCCCATCGGGACGCCGCCCGTCATCGGATCTCGTGCACCGCCCACCGGTCGTCGACCCAGAGCCCGATCACCGGCACGCGCGGGAACTCCTGCCGCAACAAGGCGAGCGCCCGCTCGAGCTGGCCCATCTGGTCGTCTCGCGGTAGCGGATTGCCCGCACAGTCGTAATGGGTGACGAGTGCGACGCCGTTCGAGCCATGCTTGTCGGTCGACACCCGCACCCGCGCGATGATCGAGGCGACGGTGTCGGAGTGCTGCTCCTCGGCCAGCCAGCGCACCGGTCCTGCCTCGGTCACCGTGTCGACGTACTCGGCGCCGAAACGCTCCTGGAGGAACCGGTTGACCGGCAGCTGCGTCCGGCCGTCCATGCAGTTGATCACCGTGCAGAACGACATGCGTTCCGTCCTCCCGGTCGATTCCTCACCGCACACATGCCGGCCCGGCGGCCGGCAGTCGCTTCCCCATGCTGACCCGCTCCTCGACGTCGTAGCCGAGTCGCCGGTAGAAGGCCACGACCGCCTCGTTGCCGGCGCGCACCTGCAGGTTCACCTTCGGGCACCCGCGCGCTGCCAGGTCCTGCTCGACGCGTCGCATGAGCGCGCGGCCGATCGAGCGCTGCCGGTGATCGCAACGCACGGCCACGTAGTAGACCCAGCCCCGGTGGCCATCGTAGCCGGCCATGGCGCTGCCAACCAGGTCGCCGGCGGCGGTGACCGCGACCAGGAACAGATCGCGCTGTACGTCGAGCTTGCGGCGGATGTCGGCCGCCGGGCAGTTGTGCGACGGTGCGTCCGGAAACGCCTCGCGCCAGAGCGCGACGACGGCCGCCTCATCGCCCTCCTGGTAGGGTCGGATCTCGATCGCGTTGCTCATCGTCGTGTCGTGGCTCGTCATGTCCTGGTTGATCGTGGCGCGCTCAGCTCTCCGGCAGCGCCGGCCGGACCTTGAGAACCCGCTCCTTGCGGATATGGACAGTCCCCACCGGCTCGCCGGGCGCCCGGGTCACGAAGCGCGCCTGGGTGCAGGAGACCGGCACCACACCCCCGGCCCGCGCCTTGCTATGGTATGCGGCGATGGCGGCCGCGCGCTCCAGCGTCTCTCGGTCGGGCTCCGCATCCTCGCGAGCCCGGAGCACCACGTGACCGCCCGGCATGCCGCGCACGTGGAACCACCAGTCGTTCGGGCGCGCCAGCTTGAGGCTCAGCCGCTCGTTGTCGGCATCGGTGCGCCCGGTCAGCACCTGCCAGCCGCCCGGCAACTCGTACTCGTAGAGCCGCATCGACGGCGGCGCTGGCTGTGGATCTCGGCGACCCATGACGTCTCCTACCGGATGGCGTAACCGGTCGGACTATACGCGACGGCCAACCGCCGTGTCGCCACCGGATCGGGGCGCCCCACACCTCCCCCTCGCACCTCGTGCCACCCGCCGTGCCGCGCGCCTTGCCTCGCGCTGCGCCTCGTGCCTCGCGCCGCGCCTCGTGCCTCGCGCCGCGCCTCGTGCCTCGCGCCGCGCCCCGCGCCACCCGCCGCGCCCGGCTCACTCGCAGAAGACGCGCACCGTCTCGCCGTCCGACGCGTCGATGTCGACCGTCAGATCGCGCAGCGCCTCGATCAGCGCCTCGCCCTTCAGGCTGCTGAGCTGCGAGAGATCGATTCCGCTCTCCTCGAGCTTCTTGCTCGCATCACTCGGGACCATCGTCGCCAGGTTGATGCCGGTCCGGACCAGGGCGATGGGCACGCGGATGTTGACCTTGTCGCCCTCATTGCTGTCCACGAGGACGCGCAGGTACCGGATGCGGCCGGGCGTGGAGCCACCGCGCGCGGCGGCGCCGCCTGGCGCGGAGCCGCCGCCACCCTCCCCTGAGGCAGCCGTCCCATCCTCGCGCTCGTCGACCTCCTCGGTCGATGCCGCTCCGCCGCGCGCTCCCTCCAGTCGCTCCAGCAACCGGTCGGCGTCCTCGGCCGTGATGGTGCCCGCGGCCAGCATCTCCAGGACCTTCTTTCTCTCGCTCGACATCGTGCTCTCTCCTCGATCGGGGCATTGCCTGTCACATGGTCGTGCGTGGTCGCGGACGGCACGGTCGCGCACCCATGCGGAGTCTCGCCTCCGGGTTCCAGAAGCCACCCTGGCACCGATCACGCGGCTCAGTAGACCGCGACGCGGACGTGTGTCCCGTCGGCGGCGTCGACCACGACCCGGAGGCCGGGCACCGCACAGAGCATGCCGACGACCTGGCGCGCCGCGGCGGCCGGTCCGGAACCCGCGGGCCCGTCGCGATCCTCAGTGGCCCGCAGGTGCCCGGCGATCATCGCCACCACCAGTGCCACGCCGACGAACGGCCACAGGAGAAACAGGGGAACGGGGAAAGGAATCGCCGGCCAGCGACCGCGACCGATTCCCACCGTGGCGAGCAGCGGCAGCATCACCGCAACCTCTCGAGCGCCTGCTCGACGGTGAGGTCACCGGCGGCGAGCTGCTCGAGCACCATCAGATTCGGGCTGGGTGCCTCGAAGCTGCGATCCAGCTCGGCGCTGATGGCGTTGAGGCGGTTCTTGACGGTCGGGTAGCTGATGCCGAAGAGGCTCTCCATCCGCTTGATGGAGCCGTGGTGACGCACGAAGGCGATCACGAAGATCTGGTCCTCGAGCGACAGCCGCGCCAGGGCCGGGATTTCGAAGTTGCCCTCGAGCCGCACGTGGCAGGTCGGGCAGGCCATGCGGACGACCCGCATCGGCTCACCGCATTCTCCGCATCGACACCTCGAAAGATCCATCGTCGGTGGCTCCTTTCGAGGTTATTATCGACCGGAAACTTGATAAAATCAAGTCTGAACTAAATAAAATGAAGTTCCGCGTCGGATTGGTCGTCCCTCTGCCAACTCCTTGCCGGGTCGTCACTTCGTTGTGCCCCGAAGAGTGTGTCCGGGGTCCCTGCCACCCTCCGGTGCGCGCCCGATCCCGTCCGACAGGACCCCGGGCCCCGCCGGACAAACGCGGACACACTTTCCGGGGCACAACCATCGGGGCAGGACGGGTGGCTACTCCAGGGTCAGCTCGAGCCCACCGACCACCGGTGCGACCACATTGTAGAGCCACCCCACCAGCAGCCCACCGACGAACCCCAAGACGCCATAGAGCACGGGCATGAAGAAGATCGCCCCGATGCCGAAGAGGCCGCTGATGAAAGCGCCTCCCGACTCGTTGGCGGCACCGATCGCCGCTCCGAACAGCGAGAACAGGGCGACGAGGCCACCGGCCAGGATGCCGATGATGGCGTAGAGCAGACCCACGATACGAGCGAGCGACAATGGCGCGATCCGCCTGACGATCATCGCGGTACCTCCGTGGAAGACTGCAGCTGATCATCGTGTCGATGACAGCGAGCCGGCGCGCCCGTGAACCGCGCGGCCGGCGACTCCGTGGACGCGCTCAGTGGCGACGGTCGTGCTGAATCACCCGGAACTCGAAGCGGCCGCCGTCACCGATGTACCGGTTACCGATCCAGCTGACGAGACTGACGATCACGGCGCCCCAGAATGCCGGCCAGAAGCCGTGCAGCACCAGTCCCTGGAGCATCGCCGCAACCAGCCCGAGCATCGCCGCATTGACCACGAGGAGAAAGATGCCCAGCGTCATGATGGTGATCGGCAACGTCAGCAGGATGAAGATCGGTCGCAGGATGGCGTTCACGATCCCGAGCAGCAGCGCGGCGACCAGCAACGTGCCGGTGCCGTGGATCTCCATGCCACTCACCAGCGCCGAGGCGACCCACAGCGCCACTGCGTTGATCAGCAATCGAACGAGGATCCCGGTCATGGCTCAGTCCCTCCCGGCCGGCGCGGCCACGCGGCAGCGCAGAGCGTGGCGAACGTGCCTGCACTCCGCCATGCGCCGCTCGCGACGCGGTCCCTTCACCTCAAGACTTGACCACGAGCACGTGCACGGCCTTGATGGCGAGCTCGACCTCGTCACCGACCTGCAGGTCGAGGTGCTCGGACGACTCGGTCGTCATGACCGAGCTCATCTCGATCGGACCGACGACCTCCATCTTGGCGAGCGACATGACGTCGCCCTTCTGGACCGACGTGACCCGTGCCTTGATCTTGTTCCTGGCTCCGTGCTTCATGATCTCGATTCCTCCTGGTTTCCCGTCATCAGGCCGCTTGCGGGGCGGGTGGCCTCGATCACGCTTGTTCTTCAGTCGCCCGACGCCTCACGCCGGCCGCGCCGCTCCGCCGTCGCCGCGTCCACCCGATCGAGCCAGCCGCAACGCACTCCGGCCGTCTCCTCGAACCGGGGCACGTACGGCTTGACGTCCAGGAGCGGCGAGCCGTCCAGCATGTCGACGCCGTCGACGACCAGCACGTTCCCCTCGATCGAGTCGAGCCGCACCACGCTGAGCCCGATCGGATTGGGGCGGCACGGCGCGCGCGTCGCGAACAGCCCGTGCGGCACGTCCTCAAGATACGGTACCACCGTCAGCCGGGCCGCCGGTGCCCGGTGGAGGTGATAGATGAGAATGACGTGCGAGAAGCCGTCCAGGTCGGCGAGACCTTCGACGAATCCTGGCTCGAGCTCGACCTCGCCGCGCACGCCACGCGCGAAGACAGGCTGCACCGGCGTCTTCCCGGGATCGGTGTGCGGCGTGTGGATGATACCGATGGGCGTGTAGCAGAGCGCGTCCATGACCGGTCCTCCTCGCGCGATGGCGAGTGTACCGCACGACGGGAGCGCCAGCATGCACCCGGATCCGGCGGCGCGTCGCCCGCGGCACGGGGTGCAGCCGGAGCGCCGGCGGCGGCTCACTCCCGGCGCCGGCTCGCTCCAGGCGGCGGCTCGCTCCAGGCGGCGGCTCACTCCCGGCGGCGGCTCACTCCCGGCGCCGGCTCGCTCCAGGCGGCGTCGCACTCCAGACGTCGGCTCACGCCAGACGTCGGAGCACGACGAGGGACAGGTCGTCGCTCGACCGCGCGTCTCCGGAGAAGGCGTCGACCGCTGCCACGAGCCGCGCGCACAGCACCTCGGCGCGCTCGCCGGCCGCCGCCCCCACGAGCTCGCGCAGCCTCTGGTCACCGAAGAAGTCTCCGGCCGCGTTCCGCGCCTCGGTGACGCCATCGGAGACGATGCACAGGAGCTCGCCGGGCGCGAGCGTGACCTCCTGCTCGACGAAGCGGGCGTCGGGCGTCACACCGAGCGGCGGCGATGGTGCGGCGATCGCCTCGAGTCGCGCCTCCCCGACCGCCTCGCCCGCCGTCCCGCTGTCCGTCGCGCCTGCGGTCCCGGCGGGCGGATCGGGGCGCTCCCCGCCGCCGCGCACGACGAGCGGTGGCAGGTGACCGGCGTTCATGAGACGCACCGTCCCCGTCCCCGCCTCGAGCTCCAGGTAGACCAGGGTCGCGAAGCGACCGACGACGCCATCGCGACACAGGATCAAGTTGGCGCGCCGGCCGAGCTCGGCGAGCGTGTCACCCTCGGTGGCGAGCGCCCGCAGTGTCGCCTGCAGCTTCGCCATGAGGAGCGCCGCGCCGAGTCCCTTGCCCGACACGTCGCCGAGCAGCAGACCGAGGCGGGTCGGCGTCACCCACAGGTCGTCGACCAGATCGCCGCCGACATCATTGGCCGGGCGCGTGAAGAGGGCCACGTCCCAGCCGTCGATCTCCGGATTACCGTCCGGCAGCAGCGCCAGCTGCACCTTGCGGCCGACCTCCAGCTCGTCCCGCGCCAGCAGCTTGTCCTTGAGCTCGAGCATCAGGGTGAGCAGCACGCCGGCATAGCCGAGCACGTAGTAGACCATCGCGGCGCCACCCTGCTCGTCGGCGCTCCGCAGGAGCCCGTAGACCACGGCGAGAAAACTCACCAGCAACAGCAGGCGCCGGACCGGGGCCAGCCGGAGCACCAGGCACCGGAGGAGCCAACCGATCAGCGACAGGCCGCGGCGCCAGCGCGGCTGCCTCGCCAGTCGCGCCCGCTGCGCGTCGTCGAGATAGAAGCAATAGAGATCCTGGAGGTCACGGTTGAAGGTGCGATGGATGTCGCCACGCCGCAGGTCGTCGAGCACGGTGGCACCGACACCGGGGTCGCGACCCTCACCTGGACCGGATCGACGTACTCTCTGCCTGCGCCGCATCATTCCTCCGCATGCTGGACGGGTCACGTCCCCGTCTGATCCGGTCGCCCCGGTGAACCCGGCGGCCCGGCCTCGCCCTGCCGGCGCGCGCGCCAGCGCGCGACGAACCCCTCGACGTCGATCGCCGTCAGACCGGGCACCGGCGAGGCGGCGGTCGTGGCGTTGGAGCGGGCGATCGCCGCGTTGAGCCCGGTGAGCCGGCGGCGCACCGCGGCCGCGTCCGTGAGCGTCTCGATGGCGGCGAGCTCGGTCTCGACCCGCTTGCGCAGCTCGAGGTCGCCCGGCAACACCGACAGCCGCTCACGCCGCATCCAGCTCTTGACCCACCAGAGCGGATCATACTCCCGATCGATGTCGGGGATCGGCCGGCCGGCACCCTCCAGATGATCGAACTCGCCGCGCTCCCGGGCGGCGCGGATCTGGCGCTCGACGTGCGACTCCCAGCTGACCTCCGGGGGCTTGCGTTCGCTCATCGCTGTATCCCACTCCCTCGGGGCCGCAAGACGACGTCCAGGCGTTGATCGCCCTCACGGGCCGGCCGCATGGCGATCACCGCCACCTCCCGCCGTGCAGCCGCTCGATCGTCGTGCCGTCGAACGTCGTGTAGCCGTCGTGCAGATCACAGGTCAAGCAGGCATGCACCGGCGCGATCGCCACCAGGTCGCCGATGCGCAGGCCGCGCAACCGTGCCGGCGGCACGCGCACCACCCCGTGCTCCTGGGAGAGCGCGGTGACCACGCACTCATCGCGCAACGCACCCAGACCTTCCGCCGCGAGGTCGATCAGGCAGCCGTACGTCGGCCGGCCGTCGGCGTCCGGCAACGACTCCTTACCGAGATGGACGGCACCGCCGTGAACCACGATCTCGCCGCGCCCCGGGTAGACGCCGACCACCGGGCAGGCCAGGGCGACACCGATGTCCGCGGCCGAGCAGCTGCCGATCGCCACCTGCATCAGGTCGTGGAAGACGAAGTTGCCGGGGCGAATCTCGTCGATGCCGTCGAAGTCACGGGCGATGCTGCAGGTCGGCGTATCGCCGACGGAGACCGCCAGATCATCGAAGCCACACGCGTGCAAGCGGCCCGCCGCCGCTCGCAGGCGCGCCGATGACTCGCGATGCACGGCGCGGATCGCCTCGGCCCCGGTGGCGGCGTAGCTGTGTCCGGCATGGGTCAGGAGACCGGCGAGCTCGAGGTGCGGCGCGGCGTCGATCGCCCGGGCGAGTGCCGCCAGCCCCGACGCGTCGTCGTGCGGCACGCCGCATCGGTGGTAGCCGACGTCGACCTTGATCCAGACTCGCAGGCGAGCCGCGTCGCGGGCGGCAAGCGCCTCCACGGCGGGCAGCGCGTCGACCAGCACGCCGAGCTGCACGCGACGGGCCAGCGCGTCGATCGCCTCCAGGTCGCGCGGCTGGACGGGGAAGGCGATCGTGATGTCCGTCCAGCCATGCGCCGCGAACGCCTCCGCCATCGCCGTCGACGAGACCGTGATGCCGCGCGCGCCGTGATCGTGGAACCAGCCGGCGAGCGTCGCCGACTGGTGCGTCTTGGCATGGGGGCGCAGGCGGACGCCCGCTGCCCGGGCGCGCGTCGCCATGCGCTCGATGTTGCACCGCA
>JASFRE010000150.1:0-8854 GCA_050115055.1 Candidatus Eiseniibacteriota bacterium
GAGCGACCGGCCGGAGCTCGAGCAGCGACTCGGTCCGCTGCGGGCCGAGCTCGACACGCTCGCCACCCGGCTCGAGGCGGAGGCGATGGTCGAGCCGCCGGACGGGGCGGCGACCGGTCCGCGGGCAGTGACCGCCGCCGCCGAGCTGCGTCCGGTGGTCCGCTCGGAGCGCGACACGATCGCCGAGCAGCTCGACGCCATGCTGCCACGCTACCTGCGCCTCCTCGATACGCCAGGTGCCGCCTCCAACGATCTTCTCGAGGCCTTCGTCGACAACTTCCCCGCCCACCCGCGCGCCGGCGAGGCGCGGCTGGCCCTCGCCCGCCGGGCGCTCGCCGCCGGGCGGCCGGACGACGCGGTGCCGGTCCTGCACGCGCTGCTCGGCAGCGCCGCGCCGGACTCGGCGCTGGCGCGAGGCCGCGAGCTCCTGGCACGCTGCGCTGCCGAGGTCACGACGCTGGCGAGTTGCTACGAGATCATCGTCATCGACCGCGAGACCGGGGTCGATCAGGCGACGCGCGAGTCGGCGATGCAACGGCTCGAGGAGCTGGTCGATGATCTCGACGATCTCGAGGCCGGGGCCCGGTTCCTGCGACGCTGGCCGGACACGGCCTATGACGAGACGGTTCGCGCCCGCATCGAGTCGCTGGCGGGCGACGAGGTGCGCTTCGGGCGGGTCTACGAGGCCGGCGGCAAGCCGCAGCAGGCGCTCGACATCTACAATCGGGTGGTGCTGCTGGCACCGGACTCGGAGGCGGCGGAGCGGGCGCTGCGCGGCATCGAACGCATCCAGCAGCGGGCGGAGGGATAGGCGCGGGGAGGCGCGGCACGGGCGGGCAGGCGATCGCTGGCTCGAACAACCGCGCGCGCCGCGACCGATGCGCCCAGTGCGTCGCTCGGGCGACTGGCGCGCGCGGAACTCGCGCGATCACCTGCCCGCACCGCGCCGCGCCACCGACCTGCGCAGGAGGTGGGCGATCACCTGCCCGCGCCGTGGCGCCTTGGATGGCGTCTCAAGGACTCGGCGGTGGAGTCGGAGAACGGTCGAGGGTCTCGGGCAGATCGACGGACGACGTGTCGGGCGGAGAGGCTGTATCCGGCTGGGATGGCTGCGGGACGACCGGAGGAGGTGGCTGCGTGGGCGGTGCCGTGGGGGCGGACCGGACCGTCGTGGCCGCGAGACCGGGGAAGCCGGGTGTTTCCGCGTAGTACGCCGCCAGCTCCTCGGCGTAGTCGCGCCTCGCGGCGCGCAGCAGCGCCACGACGCCGCGCTTCCAGTCGATCGCGTCCTGCGGCGAGGTCACGTTGTGGAGCCGTGCCGCCGTCGGCTCGCGCGCCAGGAGGAAGTCATCGCGCGCTCGCTCGATGTAGCCCAGGTGCGAGTCGCGGCCGAATCCCTTGACGATCGCATCGGGGAGCAGCTTCTCGATGCCGTCGCAGAGCTCGAAGTCCCGCGCTGCCATCGCCGGATCGGCACCGACCCGGAAGACATAGGTCTTGTTGCGGGTGAACTCCTGGGTGTTCTCCTGCGTCAGCGGCACGTCGGGATTGCGCCGGAAGCGCTCGCGGAGCGGTGAGTCAGCCGTCTTGTAGTAGACCTGCCCGATGAGTTCGGTGTCGCGATCGATGTGGCCGTTGCCGTCCAGATCGAGGAAGTAGAGGTAGGCAAGCTCGTTCTGGAAGTGGAACCAGAAGTCGCGGATCTGCACGCGAAACAGCTCGCCGACCGCGTCGCGTGCCCGGTAGCCGCCGTTCAGCCAGCGCCACGGGAAGAGGCCGGTCTTGTCCCAGGCGACGGAGATCGTGTGCTGGCGCTCGCCGTCGAGACTCGCTGCCAGGTGGAGTCGGCCTCCCTGCGGCAGCAGATCGAGCTGCCACCAGGGTCCCGGCCAGCCCTCGTCGCTCCGGAAGAGCGGCCGCGCATGGCGCGCCAGCTCGTCGAGCGTCGCACCGAACCGGTCACGCACCTCCATCTGCTGGCTCCCGTGCCACTCCCGGTGCTCGCGCTCGAGGCGACCGAGCAGCCCGGACGGGAGGTCAAGCGCGTACTCGACGAGCGACGAGCCGGAGCGCGCGCGGCGCCCGAACCAGCCCCAGAACTCGGCGGTCTCGGCGACCGTCCAGGCGCCGCCCCGCCGACCGGCGAGCACCGTCGTCGCGGTGCGATGGTGGACCCTCCGGCCGTCCACCGAATAGGTCGCGTAGACCGGTTGCCGGATGCCGTCACCGGCTCCGAGCAGCATGCCGGTCTCGATTCCGGAGACCACCTCGGTACGGCTCACGAGCGGTCGCTTCGAGACCTCGACGTGGGTGATCGACGCCACCTTGAGGTCGCGGGCGTTCTTGAGCTCGTAGGTCTCCCGGTTCTCGGTCCGGTTGCGCTCGACCCGCGCCAGCACCCCCTCGAGACCGCCGAGCGGGTTGCCGAGGTGGATCAGCTCGTTGGTCGTGTAGTTGACGTTGCGGATGCGATTGCCGGCATCGGGATCGAAGGTGATGTTGTACTGCAGGTCCTCCTCGATGCGGGCGGTGATTTGCGTCTCCGGCAGGGTCCACCGTGACTCGAGGTAGGCGCGGACCAGGAGCACCGCGCTCAGGACCAGCAGGAGGCCGATGACGATGCCGGCGGTCAGCAGGCTTCGCCTGAGGCGTACGCGCCAGCGCTCGCGGACGGCCGGCCGCCGGTCGATGCGCTCGAGGAGGCGCGGTCGCTTCCGGGACGCGAGCGTGTGCGGCGATTCACGCGTCACGTCCGAACTCCTCCCGCGGCCGGCCGCTCACGACCGGGAGCTCGCCGCGGCGGACGCGCTCGAGCAGGTCGATGGCGTGCGGATCGCGCTCGAGCTCCCGTTCGAGCCGCTCGACCGCCTTGCGCAGCCGGCGCGGCGCGCGATGATCGCGCCGCCGGCAGAAGAAGCCGCCGATCATCAGGCCGAGACCGAGCGCCGCACCCTGGTAGATGCTGTGACCGAGGGCGCCCAGGAAGTGGCCGCGCCCCCAGACGAGCTGCGCCAGGCCCTCCAGGAGGTCGGCGACGATCTCGATGAGGTAGGCGACCTTCAGCTTGTCGAGCGCGCCGAGGGGGTTGATCTTCTCGTGGCGCAGCCAGGCGCGGAGCCGCTGCCAGCGGTCGCGGGCGCGCTCGCGCCAGCGCTCGAGCAGGTCGTCACCGGCGGGGCGGATGTCGCTGCCGCCCTCGACGGCGTCGCCAGGAGCGCGCACCGCAGCCGGCGCGGCCCCTCCCGGCAGGTCCCATCCGCCCGGGCCCTCGCCGAGCCGGAGCTCTCCGGCCAGCGCGTGCTGCCGCAGGAAGGCGCAGGCCTCGCGGAGCTCGTCGGCATCGGGAAGCGCCGCGTCAGCGTCCGGGCCGCTGGCCGCCAGCCCCCCGGTCGTCGCGTGCCGCGGCGCAGCGGCGGTGCCGGCCTCCAGATCGCGCAGGTAGGCGAGGAGCTTGAGGGCGTCGAGGCGCCGGCCGAGGCGTGCCACGAGGCTGGTCGGTCGCGGGCGTGACAGCAGTCGGTCGCCGACGCTCAGCGCGATGCCGGCCGCGAAGTGCCCGATGGCGCTCGCGGCGATCAGATCGAGGATCGCGTCGATCCATCCCATGGTCGCCCGTCCTCCGCGCCGACCGCGTGGGTCCGCGCGTTCGCCACCGCCGGTGACGCGGTCAGCCGCTCACCGGCCGGTAGACGTTGTGCACGCCCGGGAAGCGCGCGCCCAGCACCTCCTCGACCCGGCGGGCGGCTCGACTCCAGTCGCTGCAGGCACCGGCCGGGATCAGGACGTACAGCTTCCAGAGATCGCGGTAGGCCCGCATCAGGTGGTCGAGCATCGGCAGCCCACGACGGTCGTCATCCAGGGGCCGGAGCGTTTCGCCGACGCGGCGCACGATCACGCCCGCCTCGCCGAGCTGCATCTCCTTCTTGGGGCAGTAGATGACCACGTCGGCCGGGTCGTCGATGGCGAGCGTCGCGGCGAGCTCGGCCTCCAGGGCGCGTCGACCCTCGCGATCGTCCACGAACTGTCGTACGAGTGCGTCCTGCACCGTTTCGTGACCTCGCAGGCCGGCGACGAAGCAGCGCTTCGGCAGCTTGCGCTCGGTGAAGCGCGCGAGGAGTCGCGGCACGCTCGCCAGCGGCGTTCCCGGTGCGGGCGCACGCTCGGCGACATGGGCGCGCAGCACGTACGGGAAATCGGCGTCGGTGGCGCGCTCGAGATGCCGGGGATCCATGCCGCTCGCAAGGCAGAGCTCGATCGCCCGCGACACCAGCGCCCCGGAGGCGACCTTGGCGTGATGATAGTAGATCCGCTCGGAGCAGATGTAGCGGATGCGAAACAGGTTGAGCAGCTCCGAGAGCACGTCCTCGCGCTCCATGCCATGCTTGGTGAGATCGAAGTAGAGGCGACCGGACTCCGGATCGACCTTGCAGGCGTCGAGCAGCCGCTCGTCGTAGCTCACCCGCAGCCCGGTGAAGAGGGCGTCGCGTCGCAGGTAGTCGAGCAGGTCGGCCGACACGCTGCCGGCCACCAGGTCGCGCACGAAGGGCCGCGCCCCGCCGGGCGGTGCCGGCACCGGAGGCCGGGCGTCGCCGGCTGGCGAGTCGGGGTCCGGTGCCAGGCAGTCGACGACGGCGCGGGAGCCACCGAGCGGCTCGAGGGCGGCGGCGATCTCGCCGCCAGCGAGCGCCCGCTCGAGGCGGGGACGCGTGTCGTGGCGCGGCAGCAGGCCGTCCTGATCCTCGAAGGCGTGACCGTAGGGAATGTGCGCGATGTCGTGCACGAGCGCGGCGAGGCGCGCCAGCCGCGCCTCCTCCTCGGTCGGCAGGGCGCAGCTCCCGGGATCGGCGGCGTGGTTCGCCCGGATGTGGGCGAGCATCCGGCCCGTCATGTGGTAGGTGCCGAGGCAGTGCTCGAAGCGGGAGTGCTGCGCGGTCGGATAGACGTGAAAGGCGGTGCCGAGTTGCCGGATGCCGCGCAGGCGCTGCATCTCGCGCGCATCGAGGACCGGCAGATAGGCGGCTGCGAGCTGGATGTCGCCATGGACGGCGTCTCGCACCACCTTGTCCCGCCCCGGCGGCTGGCCGGTGCGGGGGGGGCCGGGGCCTGGTGCCGTCGACGGATGTGGCTCGGTCGGACCCATCCTCCCGCGCTACCTCAATCGCGCGCGCCGGCGATCGCCGCGAGGTGGGCCGGTGGCAGGAGCCAGTCGAGACGCGCGCCGCGCGCCGGTGGCAGACCGTCGAGCTCGAGCGAGCAGACGGCGCCCTGGCCGAACAGCATGCCGGGCGCGCTGGCGCACCCCATCAGGCCGAGCGCCATGGTTGCCAGATCGGGCATGTGTCCGACCACCAGCAGCGAGCCACGATCGGCGAAGGGCTCCAGGAAGCGGAGCACGGACTCGAGGCGGGCGCCCGGACAGAGGGCGGGACACTCCTCGACCGGCACCGCGATCTCGAGCGCGCTGGCGACGATGCGTGCGGTCTCGACCGCCCGCTGGTAGGGGCTCGAGGCGATCAGGTCGAAGGTGATGCCAAGTGCCGCCAGGCCCGCGGCGGCCCGGCGGAGCTCCTCGGTCCCGCGTGGGGTGAGGGGGCGCTCGTTCTCCGGACCCGACCAGGCCTCCGGCGGCACGGCGATGCCGTGGCGCATCAGGTGGAGCTGCATGACTCGGCATCATACCGGCAGCCGCCGGCGAGCGGCAAGCGACCCCCCGCCCGCCGGTGCCGGGTGCGGTTGAAACTGCCCGGCCCGATCTGTCAATCTGGCTGGCCCTGGTACCATCGCGGTGCCGCGGCGGCGCCGCGCGGCGAGATCGCGCCCGGCGGCGAGATCGCGCCCGGCGGCGAGATCGCGCCCGGCGGCGAGACGGCGGAAGGGGGCCTCGGCGCGCGCCGGCCTTGGCGTGAGGCTTGCGCGGGGCATATGGAGAACGCATGGTGCTCGACCACGATCGGAAGCGGCACGGTGGGCCCGGCCGGCCGCCGCACCGGCAACGGCAGGCGATCCTCGTGATGGCGTTGCTGGCTGCTGTGATCGCCGCCCTCGCCCCGGCCTGTGCGCCCGAGGCCGCGGAGGAGCAGCGTGCGGGACCCGGTGCGGGTGGCGAGGCGCAGCCGGCAGCGGATGCCGCGAAGCCGGAGGAGCCCGCAGAGGTCCCGGAGCTGCCGTCCCGGATCGAGTTCACGGTGCGCGGCGGCATCGCCGGCTTCGACCTCGTGCTCACGATCGAACGTGGCGGCACCGCGCGCCTGGTCGAGCACCGGACGCTGGCGGTCACCGACACCCTCGCGGCAGCGCCGCGCCAGCAGCTCGCTCGGCTGGTCGCCGCCGCCGGCACCGCCGTCCCCGCTGCCGACTCCCTCGAGGTCGGCGACGGCACCGGCGTCGCCGATGGCTGGGTGCGGACGCTCCGTGTGCAGGACGGCGACCACGGCTGGTCGGTGCGCGAGCGGACCGATCCCGATGCCGCACTGCCCCCGGAGGTGCAGCCGCTCTTCGAGCGCCTGATGGAGATCGCCATGCGCCTGAAGGCGGTTGCCGCCGGGCACGAGCCGCTGACCCGGGAAGCGCCGTGAGTCCGGCCGACCATGAGCCGCCCGCCGCCGGCCCGACCGAGGCCCGCGTGCGGCTGGTCAACTGCTTCGCGCGGCCCTACGACGGCGCCGTCGCCGCCGCCCGCACCTGCTACGCCTCCCAGGGCATCGTCGCCCCGGCCGACGTGGCCGGGGACGGGCTACCTCCGGAGCGCGCCCGCCGCCGCCAGGCCCGTCGCGATGCGCTCGCCGCCGACATCTACCAGGCCGGTCACCACACGACCTTCCAGCACGCGCACCTGCAGTTCACGCTCGAGAACGTCTCGCGCCAGTTCGTCTGGTCCTTCCTGCATGCGCATCCCTTCTACAACTCCGAGCAGGTCAGCCAGCGCTACGTCGCGGTCGCCCCCGACGCGTTCTACGAGCCGCCGCTCCCCGCCGGTCTCGCGGAGGAATACCGTGCGGTCGTCCACGAGCAGATGGAGGCCTATCATGCGCTCGACCGGCAGCTCCGCCCGCTGGTGAGCGACGAGTTCTTCCGCATCTTTCCCGCGCGGCGGCGTCGCCCGGAGCGCTGGGAGTCGGCGATCCGCCGCAAGTCGATGGAGGTGGCGCGCTACGTGCTGCCGCTCGCCACCCTGACCCGGCTCTACCACACGATCTCGGCCATCACGCTGCTGCGCTACCGGCGCCTCGCCCGCCAGTTCGACGCGCCCGGCGAGCAGCAGGCGGTCGTCGAGCGCATGGTCGAGGAGCTGGTGCGCTTCGACCCTGACTCGGCGCGCCTCATCGAGGAGTCGCTGCCGCTCGAGGAGACGCTGGAGCATCGGTTCTACGCGGCCGCCGCCGCCAGCGGCGCGCCGGCCGGCGAGGCCGACGCCGCCGCCTGCGCGGCCGAGTTCGATGCCGCCCTCGACGGTCTGACCTCGCGGCTCGTCAGCCGGCTGCCGGACAACGAGGCACTTCTCGCCCAGGCGGTGCGCGAGGTCCTCGGCCTGCCGCGGGCACGGCTCGACGATGCGACGGCGATCGCCCTGGTGCTCGATCCGGAGCGCAACGAGTACCTGTCCGGAGCCCTCGACCTGACCAGCACCAGCAAGCTGATGCGCACGCTCGTGCATCCCCGTTACGCCTTCCGCAAGCGTCTGTCGCACACCGCCGATAGCCAGGACCAGCGCCACCGGCTGACACCGGCCAGCCGGCCCTGCCTCGCCGCCTACCTGACCCGGGACCCCGACGTGGTGACGCCCGGCCTCGTGCTGGCCGATGACGGCGCTGCCGCCGCCTACCGCGCCATCACGACCCGCACCTGGGAGCGCATCGATGCCCTCCGGCGGCGCGGCCTGACCGACGAGCAAGCCGCCTACCTGCTACCGAACGCCGTCGCCCTGCGCTTCACGGAGTCGGCCGATCTGGCCGGCCTCCGGCACAAGCTCGAGATGCGCCTGTGCTACAACGCCCAGGAGGAGATCTGGCAGGCCTCGCTCGACGAGGCGCGCCAGATCGCGACCGCGGAGCCGCTCATCGGCCGCCATCTGCTACCACCGTGTACCTTGCGGCTCCGGGCCGGCGTCACGCCGGTCTGTCCCGAGGGCAAGCGCTATTGCGGGGTCCGGGTCTGGGATCTGGAGCTCGACGCCTACGAGCGCCTGCTCTAGCAGGGCGGGGTCCCGCGAGCCCCCCATGGTGGAGGATTAACTGCTGATTTCAGAAATATTTACTTGCTCGGCAAAATGGGGTATTGTAGCGTCTGTCGGGTTCCGGTCGGCGGGACGGAACCGCGCCTCGACCCGGCCTGCCGTCGTCTGCCCAATGCACATGCATGGAAACAGCTAGGGACGTCTCCGCCGCCTCCCGAGCAGCCATCGATCCCGGATGACACGCGTGCCCCGCCTGCCCCGCAGCGCGGCGCCGTCACCCCGCCCACGGCGGAGTGATCGCGTCGCCCGAGTGTCGCGTCGAGCCGTCCCCGACTGCCGGACGGCGCGCGTCGGCGTGCGCCCGGGCCGCACCCTCCCGATCGCGCTCCTCCTGCTGATCGGATTCGCGGGCGTCGCGTCCGGACCGGCCGCGGGCACCGGCGCGTCGCCGGCCGTCGGCTGGCTCACGCTCATCCAGACCAACGACATCCACGGCGGCTACGCGCTGCGCGAGGCGACCTGGCGCGACGACCGGGCGGCGGTCGGAGGCTTCCTGGCGCTCAGCGGCCTGGTCGAGACGGTGCGCGCCGAGCATCCCGTCCTGCTGGTCGACGCCGGCGACCTGATGACCGGCAATCCCCTGACCGCGATCGAGCACGACGGCGTCATCGGCGGCTGTGC
>JASFRE010000151.1:0-8853 GCA_050115055.1 Candidatus Eiseniibacteriota bacterium
GTCGGCCGGTGACCGGCGCTTCCCGGCCTCCGCGGAGACCTGAACGGTCTCCGCGGAGCGCCGTCTCGCGCGCCGCGAGGATCACCCACCCCACCGGCAGTCCGTGATCACGTCCTTGTCATGGATTCCGGGACGGTCGCCAGGTCCGCCAGGCTCATGCCCTCCGGGGTGCGCGCAACCACACGCTGGCGGCGCATTTCCCCACAGTGGTCACGCACCGGTCAGGCAGTCGAGAGGCATCGCGGCAGGCAGGCAAGCGGGCAGGCAGGCAAGCAAGAGGTGCGCGCCTGGACCCGTGTCAGCGGTGCGTCCCGTCGCGCGACCGGCGGCGTCGCGGGTGAAGCGAGGCCTCCGGTCAGAAGACGATGCCGATCGCCAGGCCCTCGCGATCGCCGACGGTGGCGCCGAAGCGCGCGACCCAGCGGTTATCGAAGGCGACGTCGAGGCCGATGTCCAGCGCCAGATCCAGGTCCAGATGTTCATCGCCGTCGCCCGGCGCGTGGCCGCCGATGTAGCCGTCGAGGATCAGGCGTGGCGACAGGTAGGGCGTGAACCGGGCCGGTCCCTCGCCGGTGATGGTGCGCCCGGCGGTGATGCCCACCGGCAGGCTGATGAGGGCGTGGTGACCGACGCCGATGCCGGCACCGGCCACCCAGCCGATGTCGAGCGGCAGCTCGGCGTCGGCCCGATGCCAGCGGCCGGCGGTGCCGAGCCCGCCGAAGACGGCCAGAGCGTCTCCGGCGTCATCGGCGATCCCGAGCCGCCATCCGAGCGCCCCGGGGCGTGTGCTCGATTGCCAGGTCGACATGACGCCCAGATCGCCGCCGGCGGTCTCCACGAGGTAGAGACCGAGTCCCGTTCCGGGACGCGGGGATCCCAGGTACGGGGCGTCCCAGGCCACCTGGGCGCCGGCCGTCGGCGCCGCGACGATCGTGATCCAGGTGGCCAGGGCAGCGGCGCGCGCTGCTGCCCGGCGAGGTGACGCGGTCTGTGAGGGGTTCATGACCATCGATCTCCCGGTTCGGTGAGGGGATGCTGACTCGTTCCGGGTGATCGGCCAATCGGGGCGTGATCTGGAACAGAATGCGACGCCGGAGCGCGCGGGCTCGTCCCGGCCGAGCCGGGACGCCCAGCGCGCGCCCGCGCCGGGGCGATCTAGTGGGTCGGGAGGAGCGGACACTCGAAGTAGGGCGGCGGGCCACCCGGCGGCGAGCCGGCCTCGACCGTCAGGCTGCCGCCGGCCGCGTACTGCATGATCTCGTCATACGAGCGCAGGACCGGGACACCCGTCATGTTCCAGGTGACCGTGTGGGTGAACCAGCGACCACCGTTGTAGGCGGGGTTCCCCGGGGCCGCCTCGCCCACCGGCAGCTGGTCCGGATTGTCACTGTTGGTGAAGACGAAGAGCTTGTCGAATGACTGTGCGTTGTGTCCATTCGGCGCCGGTAGCTCGGTCACGGCCCGGGTTCCCCAGGTCGCTCCGTCGGCGTAGATGGCCGGGTCGAATCCGGGCGTCGCGGAGGCGACGTTCCACGCGGTGCCCGCCGCGAGAAGCAACAGCGCGAGCATGAGCAACGGCAGTCGAGACTGCATGATGGGTTCCTCTCCATGGAGCCGTACGATCCCGGCGTCCGCACGGCCGGCTTGAGTGCGTCAGTGGGAGCGTCAAGGTGTGTGGGCCCGGCGCCCCCGTCTGCCGGAGACACCGCATGCACCATGGCCAACCGGGAAGCGCCGAGCTCCACATACAGTTCCTACAGTGGGGACGGCCGGCAGGTTGTCACGAGGCTCTCAAAAAACGCACACGATCCCGTGACGTTCGTATGCGTAGGCGCTCACGCGGGGGCGGGCGTCAGACCGTGGCCGGCAGCTTCGGTTCGGCCTCGACGGGCAGATCGAACCCGAAGGTGGTGCCGGCGCCGAGCTTGCTCTCGACCTGGATCTCGCCGCCGTGCGCATGCACGATCTTGTCGGCGATGGCGAGTCCGAGTCCGGTGCCACCGCCCCTACGGGAGCGCTGCGGGCGCGCGCAGTAAAAGCGATCGAAGATGTGCGGCAGGTCGTCCGGCGCGATGCCGCTGCCGGTATCGGAGACCACGACGCGGAGGGCGTCGGGACGCCGTTCGACACGGATCGTGACGCGACCATCGGGCGGCGTGTAGCGGATGGCGTTCTCGATCAGATTGGTCAGGGCGCGCTCGATCATGGCGATGTCGGCATGGACGAGGGGCAGGCCTGACGGGATCTCGGTCTCGACCTTCACGTCGCGGCGCTCGGCGTGCGGACGAAGCATGAGTGCGACGTCCTGGGCGAGCTCGGCGACCGAGAACGGCTCCGGGTTGGGGCTGACGTGACGCGCATCGAGCTTCGAGAGCTCGAAGAGCTGCTCGACCAGCTTGCCCAGCGAGCGGGTGTTGGAGAAGATCGTCTCGAGGAAGCGGCGCCGCTCCACCTGCGGCATGGTCGCCTCCTTCATCAGGATGGTCTCCAGGTAACCCTGGATCGATGCCAGCGGGCTGCGCAGGTCGTGCGACACGTTGGCGATCAGCTCGCGCCGCAGGCGATCGGTCTCCTTGAGCTTGTCCAAGTTCCGCACGATGGTGTCGGCCATCGAATTGAATGCGGCGCCGAGACGACCGATCTCGTCACTCGAGTCGACCGAGGCGCGCTGCTCGAGGTCGCCGGCCTGGAAGCGCTCCATGACCGCGGTCAGACGGCCGACGCGGCGAGTCACCAGCGCGAACAGGACGAGGCCCACCATCGCCGTGGCAGCGACGGTGACCAGGAGCCCGGTGGCGCTCGTGCGGATGATGTAGCTGCCGCGGATCATCTCACCCGCGGAATCGTATTGCTGTCCCCCCAGGATCACGTAGACGTAGCCGGGGCGATCGCCGGCGATGGTGATCGGCGCGGCCGAGAACGGCTTCTGACCGCTGACGCTGCGAGGATCATCCCCGTAGATCGGCATCGGTCCGGACTCCGTCTCGTGCAGGAACGCCCGGATCGGCGCGATCTCCACCGCCATCCGCCGGATGCTCTCCGGAGGAGCGAAGTAGGCCAGCAGGTCCCCGCCGGCGTCGAGGATGTAGATCTCGACCCGCGGGTTCATGACCATGAGCTCGTGGATCAGGTGCTCGATGCCGTGATGATCGAGGCTGTCGGCGAGGAACGGCTCGAAGGCCACCGCGAGATCGCCGGCCAGGCCGTAGTTCAGCGTCTGATCCGACTCGCGCACGTACTCGAGCGCCGAGCGCACGGAGAGCACGACCTGCACCGCGCCCATGGCGATCAGCAGCGCCAGGAAGACCAGCGAGATGCGACCGTAGAGGCTTCTGAAGATCTTGTTCATGCCTCGGCTGCCTCCGGCTCGGCGAACCGGTAGCCGACGCCCCAGACCGTGGTGATCAGGCGCGGCTCGGACGGCTCCGACTCGATCTTCGCACGCAGCCGGTTGATGTGCGAGTTGACGGTGTGTCCGTAACCCTCGAACTGGTAGCCCCAGACCTTGTTCAGGAGCTCATCGCGTGAGAAGACGCGTCCCGGATGGGAGGCGAAGAGCACGAGGAGATCGAACTCCTTGGGGGTCAGCTCGATCTCGCGCTCGCCCCCACTTCCGTCGTCCAGGCTGACGCGGCGCTTCTCGAGTTCGATGCGCAGATCGTGAATCCGGATCTCGGAGCCACCGCCCTCCTCGATCCCATCATCGACCGGCCGCGACGCGCGGCGGAGCAACGCCTTGACGCGCGCCATCAGCTCGCGGACGCTGAACGGCTTCGTCAGGTAGTCGTCGGCCCCGAGCTCGAGACCGAGGACCTTGTCGAACTCCTCCGAGCGCGCCGTCAGCATCAGGATGGGCAGCCCCTCCTTCTCACGGCGCAGCCGCTTGCAGACCTCGAGGCCGTCCAGCTCCGGTAGCATCAGATCGAGGATGACCAGCCGGTAGTCGCCCTCGACGGCCCGGCGCAGGCCCTCCGCCCCGTCCGCCGCGCGGTCGAGCTCGAAGTTGAGATCGCGCAGGTGGATCGCCACGAGGTCGGCGATCTCGGGGTCGTCTTCGATAATGAGGATCCTGCCGTTCATCGGGCCTCTCCAGGTGACCTGGTGGCACGCCGCGATCCTGCGTGCGTGCGAGCGCTGTCACGGATCCAGCCTACCGCGCGCCGTCGGGGCGGCGCATCACGAATTCCTCACGGATCGATAGGAATTTGCGTGCGGCGCGTGGCGCACGGGTGCGGGCGATCGTTAGAATCACGTTACCATGCGCCGAGCGCCCCGCGACCGCGAAGCGCGTCCACCACCGGTACCACCGGCAGCGCGCCGCTGGCGCCATGTCCAGGGACGGGGCGACGGCGCAGCGGCGGACCGGGACAGGCGCCCGGGACGCGCCACCCCGGGGCGGCGCGGCTCGCGAACGTCGCGCATCACGGTCGTGCTACGATCCCCGGTGCGACGGCGAGGGACGGACACCGCGCGCCCCGTGCGCTGGCGCTTCCATCACCCGTCCCATCGCCCGCGCCGGAGCTCGCCATGAACGTGCCGCCCGATCGCCCGCCGCCGTCATCGCCCTCGACATCACGCCGGACACCAAGTCCCCGGGGGCCCGGCACACGCCGCCGGTCGACCGGGCCGCGGCTCAGCCGGCGCCGCTTCCTCGGCCTCACCGCCGGGTCAGCGGCGCTGGGCGCCATCGCTCCGGATCACCTGCTGGCCGGGGGCGCCCCGGCCATCGCGGCCGGCAGCGCCGCTCCGGTCGCCGGCACCGCGCTCCGCGGCGACCGCACGCTGCTCGACGACTACGTCGGACGTCTCTGCTACAACGAGAATCCACTCGGTCCGTCGCCGCTCGCCCGCGACGCCATCGTGGCCCAGGCCGAGCTGGCGCATCGCTACAGCGACTGGTACGCCGAATCGCTGCGCGCCGACCTCGCCGCCCTGCACGGCGTCGACGCGAGCCAGGTGCTGGCCGGTTGCGGTGCCACCGAGGTGCTGCGTCTGGCGGCGCTGGCGCTGGTCGACCCGGCCGGCAACGTGGTGGCGCCGTATCCCTCCTACGGTCAGTTCGCGGGCGACGCCGACTTCCTGGGAGCCGAGGTGCGCTACGCGCCGCTCGACCTGGACCATCGCATCGACCTCGACGCGATGGCGTCGCGCGTCGACGGTGCCACCGCCGCGGTCTGCATCACCGACCCCAACAACCCCACGGCGACCGTGCTCCCCTCCACCGACGTCGAGACGTTCGTCGCCGACCTGCCGCCGGGTGTCGCCGTCGTCATCGACGAGGCCTATCACGACTACGTCCACGATCCCGGCCACACGAGCGCCATGGCGCTGGTCCGCGGCGGCCAGCGCGTCGTGGTGATCCGCACCTTCTCGAAGGTCCACGGCCTGGCCGGGGCGCGGGTCGGCTACGCCGTCGGCGAGACCGGGCTGATCGACGCGATGCGCGCCTGGCAGCCCTTCGGCATGGTGTCGCGGCTGGCGCTCGAGGCGGCGCGCGCCGCGCTCGGCGACGGCCAGCATGTCGCCGACACCGTCGCCCTGGCCGACCAGACCAAGCAGTACGTGTTCGGCGCGCTCGCTGGGATGGGTCTGGCGACGATCCCCTCCGAGACCAGTTTCTTCATGGTCGACGTCGGCACGTCGGCCGAGCAGGTCGCCAACGAGCTCCTCGCCCGCGGCATCCGCGTGCGCACCGGCTGGGGCATGCCCCAGCACCTGCGGATCTCGACCGGCACCATGCAGGAGATGCAGGATCTCGTGACGGCGCTCCGGGACATCCTCGGCCTCACCGGAATCGCCCGGCCGGCACCGGCGCCGGCGCCGGTCACCGCGCTGGGCGCCAACCTGCCGAATCCCTTCCGCCACACGACGGCGCTCTCCTTCACGCTGGCCACCGCCGCCGCGGTCCGGCTCGAGCTCTACGACGTCCGCGGGCGGCTGGTGCGGGTGCTGGCCGACGGCTGGCGCGACGCCGGGCGGCATGCCCTCGCCTGGGACGGGACCGACGTGCAGGGCCGTGCGGTGCCCAGCGGCTCGTACTTCTGCCGGCTCGCCGCGGCCGGCGTCAACGAGACCCGGCGCCTGATCCTGGTGCGTTGAGCGCCGCCCCGCCGGACGCGCCGCCGCACCGGGCCGGCGGCAACCGTGTTGATCTGGGCTCCCCGGAGGCGGTAGCGTGGGTGGGCTGCGTCCCGCGCGAGCCGCGGCGAGCGTTGCCCGCGCCGTGCCCCCGGGTGCGGACCCGGCCCCGCGCATCGAGGAGGACACGCATGCCCTGGGACTACTCCGACAAGACCCGGGAGCTCTTCATGGACGCGATCCAGGGCAAGCCCGGGACGCACCTCGGAGAGCTCGAGGACCCCGATGGCTTCGGCGAACACGGTTCGATCGCCTGTGGCGATGCGATGCGCTTCACCTTCCGCGTGCGCCGCCACCCGACCGACCCGACCCTCGATGTCATCACCGATGTGCGCTACCTCACCTTCGGCTGCACGTCGGCCATCGCCTCGTCCGAGGCGCTGTGCGCCCTGATCGAGGGGCGCGAGTACACGCCGATCCAGGCCCTCGGGATCTCCAACCAGGACATCGTGCGCTTCCTGGACGGACTCCCCGCCCAGAAGATCCACTGCTCGGTGATGGGCGCCGAGGCGCTCGAGGCGGCGGTGTTCAACTGGGCACAGCGGCGCGGCGTCGACCTCGCCGAGCTCGGCATCGAGCTGCCGAGCCGCGAGGAGCAGGAGGGTCGCGTGGTCTGCAACTGCTTCACGCTGACCGAGCCCTACCTGCGCCGCAAGATCCAGGAGCTCGGGCTCAGGACGATTCCCGAGGTGACCGGCGCCCTCAAGGCGGGCGGCGCCTGCATGACCTGTCACCATGCTCCGGGTGGCCTGCAGGACCTGCTGGACGCGATCTGGGGCCGACGCGACACGACCGTCAAGACCGATGCGATCCCGCCCGACCCGCGCGAGATCGCCGGCGACGGCGACCTGTCGCCCTACCAGCTCGCCAAGCGGATCGAGACCACGATCGACGCCTACGTCCGCCCGATGCTCGAGGGCGACGGGGGAGACATCGAGCTCGTCGACATCAAGGACCACACGATCTACGCACGACTCACCGGTGCCTGTGCCGGCTGTGCCGGAGCGTCGATGACGCTCAAGATGATGATCGAGCAGACGCTCAAGGAGCGAGTCGACCAGCGGGTGCGCGTCATCGCGGTCTGAGCGGACCGACGACGGCGCGCTCCGGGTTGCCGAGCTGCGGCCGCCAGGGTCCGTCCGCCCTCGCCGGACCATCGCCATGTGGGGACATCATGGAGACCATCTACGTCGACAACAACGCCACCACCCCGGTCGCACCCGAGGTCTACGCGGCCATGGTCCCCTACCTCACGGCCGATTTCTTCAACCCGAGCTCGATGTACGAGGCCTCGCGCCCGGCGGCCAGCGCCATCCAGGGCGCACGGCGGACGATCGCCGACTTCCTGGGGGCCGGCAACGCTCGCCAGATCCTCTTCACCTCCTGCGCCACCGAGAGCAACAACACCGCCCTCTTCGGCGTCTGCCGGGCCGTCCCGGGACGCCGGCACATCGTCACCACCGCGGTCGAGCACCCCGCCGTCCTCGAGGTGGGGCGCGAGCTCGAGCGTCAAGGGTACGAGGTCACCTTCCTGCCGGTCGACCGTGCCGGCCGCCTGGACACCGCCGCGTTCGTGCGGGCGCTTCGCCGGGAGACGCTGCTGGTCAGCATCATGCACGCCAACAACGAGACCGGCGTCGTCTTCCCGGTCACGGAGCTGGCGCGGATCACCAAGGAGACCGATCCCTCGATCGTCTTCCACACCGACGCCACGCAGTCGGTCGGCAAGCTGCCCATCGACCTCGCGGGCGACTTCCGGCACGTCGATCTGCTCTCGCTGTCGGGCCACAAGCTGTATGCCCCGAAGGGGATCGGGGCGCTCTTCGTGCGGCGCGGGACGCCCTGCCGGCCGTTCCTGATCGGCGGCCACCAGGAGGACGGCCGGCGCGGCGGCACCGAGAACGTGGCGCAGATCGTGGCGCTGGCGCGCGCCTGCGAGCTGGCGCGCGAGCACGCCGACGAGGAGCAGCGCATCGGTGCCCTGCGGGACCGCCTCGAGCGCGGGCTCCTGGCCACCGTCCCCTATCTCGAGGTGAACGGCCGGGAGGCGCCACGGCTGCCGAACACCCTCCACGTCGCCTTCCACTGCATCGAGGGCGAGGGGATCCTCTACCAGCTGAGCGCCCACGGCGTCTGTGCCTCGAGCGGTTCGGCCTGCACGTCCGGGTCGCTGGAGCCCTCCCACGTGCTGACCGCGATGCAGGTGCCGTTCACCGCCCGGCACGGCTCGGTCCGCTTCAGCCTCGGTCGCTACAACACCGACCGCGACATCGACCGCCTGCTGGAGGTGGTCCCGGACATCGTGCATCGCCTCCGCCGCGCCTCCCCTTACTGGGACGCGGCGCGGGATCGCCCGCGGGACGGCGTCCTCGATGGGGCGTCTTCCTAGCCGCTGGGCACCGTCGGAGCCGCAGGAGTCCGCCCGGAGATCCGTTCCATGCGACCACATCTCGGCGGCGCCGGCGACGCGGCACCGATTGCCGGGGACCCGGCCGGACAGAATTCGACCGCCCAGTGTGATCCGGCAGACGGATCTGCGGTCGACTGGACGGTCCGGATCGGCTATTCTTAGGCTAGGTGTTTCCGGTCCGGCCGGGGCCTCGCTGGGGTAGCCATCGAGCCGGGGTTGTAACGGAAAGCTACTATCAGGGTTGTAGGTTCTGGCACGGACGATGGCCACCGCATGCCGTGCGCGATGCCACGACGCCTCCCAGG
>JASFRE010000152.1:0-8848 GCA_050115055.1 Candidatus Eiseniibacteriota bacterium
TCCGCCTCGAGCGTGACCGGCTGAACGCCATCGATCCACCGCTCCTCGGCGAGCTACGCGACGCGGTCGAGGGCGTGCGTGCCAGCCGCGCCTGCCGCGCCATGCTGCTGGAGAGCGCGAGCCAGGAGGGGTTCATCGAGTGCTGGTTCGAACCGGCGACGCACGAGCGACTGCGCGAGGTCGCGCGCACGTTCCGCCGGTGAGCCGGGGGACGGCCGCGCGCCAGCGCACCGCAGCCGGGCGCGTGTCTCAGGCTCCCGCCACGGACGGCTGCGCGGCCCTGCCGCCCTGATCTCCCGCACCGTGTTCGCCGCCCCGCTCCGCCTGCCTCCCCGCCTCCTCATCGCGCGTCCGCATCCGCGTGAACCGCGACATGAGCGCGTAGACCACCGGCACCAGCACCAGGGTCAGCATGGTCGAGAAGAACATGCCCCCCACCACGGCGATGCCGAGCGGCTGCCGCGCCTCGCCGCCGGCGCCGATCCCGAGGGCGATCGGCAGCACGCCGAAGATCGTCGCGAACGAGGTCATGAGGATCGGCCTGAGCCGGATGCGTGCGGCCTCGATGACCGCCTCCCGCACGTTCCGCCCCTTTCGCCGCAGCTGGTTCGAGAACTCGACGATCAGGATCGCGTTCTTCGCCACCAGACCGATCAGCATGATGAGGCCGATCTGCGAGTAGATGTTGAGGCTCTGCCCGAAGATCAGCAGGCAGAAGAGCGCCCCGACCACCGCCAGCGGCACCGACAGCAGGATGGTCAGCGGGTGGATGAAGCTCTCGAACTGTGCCGACAGCACCAGGAAGATGAAGACGATGGCCAGCACGAACATGACGTAGAGCTTGGAACTCGACTCGCGGAACTCGCGCGACTGGCCGGCGAGCGCCGTCCGGATACCAGGCGGCAGGTCGTCCCGGGCGATCCGGTCGAGGTCGCCCAGCGCCTGGCCGAGGCTCACACCCGGCGCCAGGTTGGCGGTGATCGTCGCCGACCGCACGCGATTGAAGTGATTCAGCTCCTTGGGCCCGACGGTCTCGACGACGTTGACGACGTTCGCCATCTGCACGAGTCCACCGTCCCCTCGCAGGTAGAGCTCGTCGATGATCTCCGGCGTGGCGCGCTGCGCCGGCCGGACCTGCACGATGACGTCGTACTGCTTCGAGCCGCGCTTGTACTGGCTCACGACGCGCCCACCCAGCATCGTCTCCAGCGTCGTGCCGATGTCGGTCACCGACACGCCGAGCCCCGCCGCGCGCTCGCGGTCGATCTCGATCGACAGCTCCGGCTTGTTGAGCCTGAGGTCCGAGTCGAGGTTGATGAGATAACCGAGCTCGGAGGCCTTCGCCATCATGACGCCCATCGCCTGCCCGAGCTCCTCGTAGCTGTCGGCCTGCAGGACGTATTCCACGGGTGATGACGAGAAGCGACCGCCGAGGCTCGGCGGATTGATCATGAACGCCAGCACACCGGGGATCGCGAACGTTCGCGGGAAGAGTTCCGCGACGATCTGCTGCTGGCTCTTCTTGCGCTCGCTGCGCGGCTTGAGATTGAGGAAGACGAAGCCGTTCGTCACTCGCCCCGGGCCGCCGAAGCCGAGCCCGATGGCCGAGAAGAGGGCGCGCCGCTCGGGGAGCGGCAGGAGGATCGACTCGAGCTCGCGCATGTAGCGATCGGTGTACTCGAGGGTCGCTCCTTCGGGAGCGATGACCACACCGAATGAGACGCCGCGATCCTCGGTCGGCACGAGCTCGCTGGGCAGCAGGCGGAAGATGCCGACCGCCACCCCCACCAGCACCAGGCCGCCGACGATCACCGTCCACGGGCGGTCGAGCACGAACCTGAGCGTCGCGTGGTAGATGCGGTCCAGGAACGCGAAGAAGGCGTCGAACGAGCGGCTCGCCCACCCCTTGCCGCCGCCGTGCAACGGCTTCAGCATGATCGAGCACAGCATCGGGGTCAACGACAGCGCCACGAAGGTCGAGATGACGACGGCGAAGGCGAGCGACAGCCCGAACTCGTTGAAGAGCCGCCCCACCGTTCCGGTCAGGAATGCCACCGGGATGAACACCGCCACCAGCGCGACGGTGGTGGCGATGATCGCGAAGCCGATCTCGCCGGCCCCGTCGAACGCCGCACGCCGCCGTGGTTTGCCCATCTCCATGTGCCGGAAGACGTTCTCCAGCATGACGATGGCATCATCGACCACCAGCCCGATGGCGAGGACGAGCGCCAGCAAGGTCAGGATGTTGATCGTGTAGCCGAGAAAGAAGATCACCGCGAAGGCGCCGATGATCGACACGGGAATCGCCACCGCCGGGATGATCGTGGCGCGGAAGCTCTTCAGGAAGGCGAAGACGACGAGCACCACCAGCAGGGTGGCGATCATGATCGTGTGCGAGACCTGCGTCACCGACTCCTGGATGAAGACCGACGAGTCGTAGGCGACGTCGAGGCGCATCCCCTCGGGAAGTCCCGCCCGCATCTCCGGCAGCACGTCGCGCACCGCCGCCGCCACCTCGAGCGTGCTCGCCTTGGTCTGCTTGATGATACCGAGTCCGACGGCGGGACGGCCGTTGTAGCGCGCGATCGAGCGCTCGTCCTCGGCCCCGACGGCGACGTCGGCGATGTCGCGGAGCTGCACCTTGTAGCCGTCGCGCTCGTCGATGATGATGGCGCCGAACTCCTCGGCCGTCTTGAGCTCGCCGCGCGTGCGCACCGAGAACTCGCGTCCCTCGCCCTCCACGCGCCCCGCCGGGATCTCGGCGTTGGCGAGCTGGATGGCCCGCTCGACCTGCTGGGTCGTCAGCCCGTGCGCCGCCATCCGCTGCGGGTCGAGCCAGACCCGCATCGCGTAGCGCCGCTCGGCGCCGATGAAGACGTTGCCGACCCCGGGCAGCCGTTGCAGGCGTTCCTTCAGGATGCGGTCGGCGATGTCGCTCAACTCGAGCGTCGAGTGCACGTCGCTCGACAGTCCGATCCAGAAGATCGGCTGCGCGTTGGTGTCGACCTTGGCGACGATCGGGTCGTCGGCCTCCCGCGGCAGCTGGCCGCGCACGCGCGACACCCGGTCGCGCACGTCGTTCGCGGCCTCGTCGACGTCGCGGTTGAGCTCGAACTCGACCGAGATGACCGAGCCCTGCTCACGGCTCGACGACTCGATCGTGCGCACCCCCTCGATCGTCGCCAGCTGCTCCTCGAGGACGTCGGTGATCTCGGTCTCGACCACGCCGGGGCTGGCGCCGCGATAGAAGGTGGTGATCGAGACGATCGGCGGATCGATGTCGGGATACTCGCGCACCGGCAGGCGCGTGAAGCCGATCACCCCGAAGAGGACGATGACCAGGCTCATCACCGTGGCGAGCACCGGCCGGCGGATCGAGATCTCGCTGAGCTTCATCGTCCCTCTCCGCGGGCGGCGGTCCGCTCCTGGCGATCCGCGCCGTCGCCGCCAGCCTGGTCGCCGCCGGGCTGGTCGCCGCCGGACTGGTCGCCGCCAGCCTGGTCGCCGCCGCCGGGCGCGCCGCCCGCCCCACCGGGGTTGCCGCCGCCCGGCTGGCTCATGACCGGCATGACGCGGGCACCGTCGTAGAGCTTCTGGTGACCGGCCCGCACCACCTGCTGGCCCGGCTCGAGCCCGCTCAGGATCTCGACCGCGTTGGCCAGCCGCGTCCCGAGATGGACCGGGGTGCGCGTCACCGTCGAGTCCGGCGTCACCACGTAGACCAGGTTCACGGTGCCCTGTGCGAAGACCGCCTCGGCCGGGATCGACAGCGCCCGCGCGCGGCGGCTCAGCACCACGGTGACGTCGGCCGACATGCCGGGCCGGGCGCGCTCGCCGGGGTTCGGGGCACGGGCGATGACCAGGACGCTGCGTGTCGCCGCGTCGACGACCGGCGACACCACCTCGATGTGTCCGGTGAGCGGTCGATCGGGAAAGGCGGCGGTCGCGACCGCGACCTCGGCGCCACGCTCCAGCTTGCCGACGAAGCGCTCCGGCGCCGTGAAGCGCACCTCGATCTCCGAGACCCGTGCCAGCTCGGTGATCGGGTCTCCGGCACGCACGAAGGCGCCCGGGCTGACGTGCCGCGCGCCCAGATGTCCGCCGAACGGCGCGACGATGCGCGTCTTCGCCAGGCGCGCGCGGGCCAGCGCCAGCTCGGCCTCGGCGACGTGGAGGGCGGCGCGCGCGTCGTCGAGGTCCTGTGCGGCGCCGGCGCGTTGCTCGACGACGGCGCGGACGCGCTCGAAGGCGCTCTGCCGCTGCTCGCGCACCGCCTCGGCGCGCGCCACCTCGGCGCGGAGCTCGGCGTCATCGAGCTGCGCGATGACGCCGCCCTGTTCGATGCGACCGCCCTCCTCGAAGGGCAGGCTGCGCACCGTACCGTTGATCTCGGAGACGACGACGATCTCCTCGGCCGCCTCGATCGAGCCCACCGTCTGGAAGCGGTCCTCGATCGGGCCCTCGCGCACGTCCGCCACCTCGACCGGCGTCGGGGGCGGTCGGAACCCACCTCCGGCACCACCGCCGCCAGGTCCCGCCTGGTCGCCACCGCCGCAACCGCTCAGGGCGCTCAGGCAGACCAGACCGGCCAGCGCGGCACCGGCGAACACGGCAGCGAGGCAACGTGCCGGTGCAGGTGCAGGTGCCGGTGCAGGTGCAGGTGCACCGAGCGAGCGGGTCGGGACCACGAGGCATCCAGGCGCGCGTCTCGCCGCGCGCTGCGTCCCCTTGTCAGTCAAGGTCGCACCTCCAGATCGTCCTGATCGTCCAGTGTGTGTTCGACGTCGATGCCGGCCGCGTCGAGACCGATCGTGTCGATGGCGTCGGCCGTCAGGCGCCTGAGCTCGGCGTCGGCCCGCGCCATCCGCACCAGCGCCGCCGACAGGCGCTGCTGTGCGGCAGCGAGATCGGCGCCGAGCCGTACCAGCTCGAAGGCGGTCGAGCGTCCGTTCTCGAACTCGATGAGCCCGATCCGGACCTGCTCGTAAGCGGCGTCGACGCCGCGCTCGGCGATCGCCAGTCGCCGCGCTCCGTGGGCCGCCTCGCGGTGCGCCGCCCGGACCGACTCCTCGATGTCGCGCCGCAGCGCCTCGAGACGCTGCTCGGCGCGCTCGACCTCGGCGCGGAGGCGGTCGCGCTCGCCGCGTCCGTCGCGCAGCCCGATCGGCACCGACACCTCCAGGCCGATCGACCAGGCAGGGAAGTCGCCGTCGAAGACCTGTGACAGGCTCGGACCGACGCCGTCCTCGACGTCGGCACGAAACGTCTGGTCACCGAACGACACCTCCTGGCCGCGCCCGGACAGCCCGGATCCACCGAGCGAGCCGACCAGATCGAGGGCCGGCAGCGCGTCCCAGCGCGCTCCGCGGGCCGTGGCGCGGCGCGCCGCGAGCTCGGCGCGGGCAGCGGCGAGCTCTCCGTTGCGGGCCAGCGCCCGCTCGACCAGCGTCGCGAGCGGCGGCACGTCGACGGCCCTGAGTGGCGCCGTGACCGGGTGGTAGCGTACCGCGCGTCCCTCTGGCGGTGCCCCCATCAGCACCGCCAGCGCGTCGGAGACCGCGTCGAGCTGCTCCTCCCGATCGATCTCGGCCAGCTCCTGCTCGGCGAGAAAGACGCGCGCGTTCGCCACCTGGTTGGGTCCGACCAGCCCGGCCGTGGACCGCGTCTCGACCTCCTCGAGAAACACCCGTGCCTGCTCGACGATCAGCCGCTGCACCGCCAGGTCGCGCTCGGAGGCGTAGAGCTGCCAGTAGAGCCCCTCGACGGCCGCGCGGGCGCCGAGCCGCGTGTCGATGACGCCGGCGGTCGCCGCCCGGACGCCCTCCTCGGCCGCGGTCAGGTCGTCGCGCGCCGCCGGTCCAAACCCCTTGAGGAGCGGCTGGCGCACGTCGATCCGGCCGCTGCTGCGATACTCGGGGTTGACGGCGGCGAAGGTCGAGTTGGTCTCGAGCCGGTTGCTCTCGAGCGCCGCCTCGATCTCGGTGCCGAAGCGCAGGCGCGTCCGGATCCCGGCGCGGGTGGCGATCGCGTCCTCCTGGAGGACGTCGGCGCCGGCGAAGGGCGAGGTGGTCGGCTGATCGTCCGAGCTGCGCTCGACCGAGGCGAAGAGCTCAGGATCGAAGGCGCCCCGCTCGCGCCGCAGCGCCGCCTCGGCCGCCCGGAGCGCCGCCTCGGCCTCGCCGACCGAGGTGCCGTTCTGGAGGGCCAAGCGCACCGCCTCCTCGAGCTCGAGGGGCGCCCCGGCCAGGCGTTCGATGACCTGCGCCAGGGCGCTGTCCGGGTGGTCGGCGACCACGGAGGGACGGCGCGCGGCCGGACCGCGCTCGGCGTCCTGGCCGGCCTGCGGGCCCTGGCCCAGGGCGAGGGCCGTCCACAGCGCCGTCAGCAGGAAGGCACCGAGACCGGTCGGGACGCAGGTGCGACGGCGTCCGGAAGAGACGTCGTGAACTTCGGTCCGCAGCATGCAGGCAGCCTCCTCTCACGCCTCTTTGGATCCGCTTCGAGACTCCCGGACGCGGCCAAACCGCCGGCCCAAGCAGCCGGGGAACAGTACAGCATCGGGGCGGCGCGGGCGCCGTCCATCTCGGGTCACGGAATGCGTAGAATGCCGGGGCGTGGCGCTGGGCGGCGTCGATTGGGTGCCGAGCCGGCGTTCCCGGGCGCCCCGAGCGGGATACCGGGGACCCGGCGACCGGCCGCCCGTCCGCCCGTCCGCCGCACGGGGCGCCGGGCCGGGGCCGCGCGCGGCGGCAACCGCCCAGAGCGGTGAGCACGCGCACGCAGGCAGAGCGAGGGAGATCCGCATGGGACAGAGCAGGCTCGATCCGGGCGAGGTGCGCTTCTTCAGCGGCAGCTCCAACCGGCCGCTGGCCGCGGCCATCGCCGACCACCTGGGCGTCACGCTGGATGCGACCGTGATCGACCGGTTCAGCAACGACAACCTGCTGATCCAGCTCGGCGCCAGCGTGCGCTCGCGCGACGTCTACCTGATCCAGTCCCTGACGCCGCCGGTCAGCGAGCACCTGATGGAGCTCCTCATGATGCTCGACATCGCGCGCGGGGCCGCGGCGCGCGCCATCCACGCCATCATTCCCTACTTCTCCTATGCCCGTTCGGATAAGAAGGACGCGCCGCGCATCTCGATCACCGCCCGCCTGGTCGCCGACCTCCTCCAGACCGCCGGGGCGACGCACGTCATGACCATGATGCTGCACTCGCCGCAGGTGCACGGCTTCTTCGGCGTGCCGATCGATCCCCTGAGCAGCCGTCCGGTTCTCAAGCGCCACTTCGCGGGGCGCGACCTGTCGGAGACGGTGGTCGTGGCGCCGGACATGGGCTCGGCCAAGTCGGCGGCGCGCTTCGCCCGCGACCTCGACCGGCCGGTCGCGGCCGGCAACAAGGAGCGTCTGTCCGACACCGAGGTCCGCATCCGTGGCATCGTCGGCGGCCACCTGCATGGCTGCCGGCGGGCGCTCGTCTTCGACGACGAGATCGCCACCGGCGGCTCGGTCGTGGAGCTCACGCACGTGCTGCTCGACGCCGGCATCGAGGAGATCTGGGTCGCCTGCACGCATGGCGTCTTCGTGCGCGGGGCACTCGAGCGACTGGCCGCGATCCCCCAGATCACCGAGATCGTCGCCTCCGATACCGTGCACATCCCGGCCGAGAAGCGCCATGCGAAGCTGCAGATCCTGTCGGTGGCGCCGGTCATCGGCGACGCCATCGCCCGCAACGCCGCGCGCGAGTCGCTGGAGGACCTGTTCGTCTACGGCTCGGACCGCGGCTGAACGGGCCGCGCGTGACGCGGATGGCCGAGCGCTGACGTGCGGGATGCGGCGCCCTCACTCGGCGCCGGGGCAGGTGGTGCGGCGCATCGAGAAGTCGACCCGGCGGACCGCGCCATCGATCGTCCCCTCGATCCATGCCACCAGCGAGTCGGGCCCGGCCCGCCGGTAGCCGATGCGCTGCGGGAAGTCGTGCTCCGGGTTGGCGAACACGACCATCGAGTCGCTGGCGCTCGAGGCGACGAACGTCGCCGGCGCTTGCCCGGACGGCCGGGCCTCGTAGGCCAGGCGGCCCTCCTGCTCGCGGATCAGCAGGAACTCGTGCGCGAACAGGGTGTCGGCCCGCACCGAGCGGCTGATCCCGATCATGCATCCGCCGCGGGGCGCCATCCACTGCTCCTCGACGCTGCCGCGCGCCGTGCTGCGCTCCCAGCAGCCGCCGAGCCAGGCAACGTGCGCGATACCGACGGGCGCCGGATCGCCGGCCCCGGTGGACGTGCACAGACCGACGGCCGCCGCCGCCGAGACGGCGAGGACGCAGATGACCCCGATGACCGAGTCTCTCAAGGTGCCACCCCTCCTGCGTGCGACCCCACTCACTCCTCCCCGATGTCCTCGAGCCAGACGTCCGGATGCTCGCGCAGGAAGGTGTCGAAGAGCGCCCTGCAGCGCGGGTCGTCGAGCAGGACCACCTCGACACCGCGCTCGCGCAGGAACGCGACGTTGCCGGTGAAGGGCCGTTCCGGAGGCCAGTCAACGGAGCGCTGACCGATGACGACGCGCCGGATTCCGAACTGCACGACGGTCCCGGCGCACATCATACAGGGTGTGAGCGTCGTGTAGAGCACGAGGTCGCGGTAGCTCGTCTGGCGTCCCAGGTTCTGGATGCAATCGGTCTCGCCATGCAGGATCGGATTGCCCTTCTGGACGCGGTTGTTGTGACCACGCGCCACCACCCGCCCGTCGCGCACCATCACCGCTCCGACCGGGATGCCCCCCTCCTCCTCGAAGCTGATCCGCGCCTGCTCCAGCGCCTCGCTCATGAATGCGCGGTGCTGCTCCAG
>JASFRE010000153.1:0-8840 GCA_050115055.1 Candidatus Eiseniibacteriota bacterium
GCACGAGCTGCGCTTCGCCGCGCACGATTCCGGCCTGGACCCGGTCCGAGGATGCGGCCGGATCGTAGTGGGCGCTGCGCACCTGCTGCAGGTCATGCGCCTCCCAGACGAGCGCGCCGGTCGCCACCTCGAAGATCTTGAGCCGCGCCTCGACGTCGGAGTGCGAGTAGCCCTCGACGTTGTGCTCGACACGCGTCGACGACCACTCCGACAGCTCACCGCCCATCACGTACTGGGCCCCGAAGGCCTCGCCGAACTCGCGGAGCGCGTTCGGATGCGTCGGCGGATCGAGGGTCCGTTCGTCACGCCAGCGCTGGCGGAGCGCCTCGAGCTGCTCCTCGACCTTGTGGCGCCGCGCCTCGCGTTCCACGGACCAGGTCGAGACGACCACGTAGGAGGGCTTGGCCCGCAGCGCCTCCTCGAGATGCGGGTAGAAGTAGTTGACCGCCTCCGCCTCCAGCGTCGTGTTGACGAAGCCGATGATCGGGATCCGGGTGGCGCCCTCGGGGGCCACGAAGGCCGGATCGACGAACGAGTAGGTCGGCCCGCGACCGCCCGCGCCGCCGGTCGTCGACTTGCAGCCGGCGACGACGACGAGGAGGAGCGCGACCGCGAACAGGGCGATCGATCGATGGGTATGACGCGCCATGTCTGCCTCCGCGATCACGGGACGCCTCGCGACCGGCGACCGTCCCGTTTGCACGCGCACGAGATTGGACACGTGGCTCGACGGACGTGCGTGGGGATGAACCTGACGGTGACGGGGGAACGGGTGTGTCGAGAGGGGAGAGCGGCGGTCGGTGCCGCGCCCCGCGGCCGGTGCACGCCAGCACCGGCCCCCGGGATCGCCAAGAGGGGTGGTACGCCCAGGAGGAGTCGAACCCCCAACCTTCTGGTCCGTAGCCAGACGCTCTGTCCAATTGAGCTATGGGCGCACCGGAACGATGGTGATAGCACAGGACCCCGAGCCTGTCAATTCCGCGCGCCTGCGCGCGCGCTCGGCCCGCGGCATGCACGACGGGTGATCGTGAGCACCGCCGGCTCCCTGACTGGCCTACGCGGCCGGCCGGGTCGACGGTTGCAGTTCCTGGCAACGGGGATGGCGGAGAGGGTGGGATTCGAACCCACGATCCAGTTTCCCGGATAACACCTTAGCAGGGTGCCGCCTTCGACCGACTCGGCCACCTCTCCGTGGGCGCATCCGTGAGCGCGTCCTCGCGCGCCGGCAGCGCGTATCGTGTTGCTGGCGGAGGGAGTAGGATTCGAACCCACGGACCTTTCGGTCTGCGCCTTTCAAGGGCGCCGCCTTCGACCACTCGGCCATCCCTCCTGCCGCGAGCCGAGCCGCTATTCTAATCACGCGCTGCGGGCGGGTGTCAACCGCGCCACCGCCGGCCCCGGGACCGACGCCGCGCGCTGCCGGCCGCGATGGACCAGGGTCCACCGTGACGCCGGATCTCCCTCCTGCCGCCTCACGCCGCGCGCCGCACGGCGCGCACGATGACGCCGCCCCCGAGCAGGCGCGGGCCACGGTAGAGCACCGCCGACTGCCCCGGGACGACGGCTCGGACCGGCGCGTCGAAGGCCAGCTCGAAGCCGGCCGCATCGAGTCGCTGGAGACGGGCCGCGTGCGCCAGCCGGCCATAGCGCACCTGCACCTCGAGCGCGTCGCCGCCCGCGAGGGGGGTGGCGTCGAGCAGGTTCGGGCGCTCGGCCACCAGGCCGGCGGCATCGAGGGCGCCGACCCCTCCCACCCGCACGGTCCGGGTCACGGGCTCGATCCCGGTCACGTAGAGCGGCTCCGGGGCAGCGATCCCCAGCCCGCGACGCTGGCCGACCGTGAAGCCGACGATGCCGTCGTGCCGGCCCAGCACCGCGCCGTCCGCATCGGTGATCGGCCCCGGTCGCACGGCGTCGCCGAGCCGAGCGCGCAGGAAGGCATCGTAGCGCCCGCGCTCGATGAAGCAGACGTCCTGCGACTCTGCCTTGCCGGCGACCGGCAGCCCGAGCGCCGTCGCACGGCGGCGCACCTCGGCCTTGTCGATTTCCCCGACCGGCAGGAGCATCCGTTCGAGGACCGCGGGCCTGACGTTCCACAGCACGTAGGACTGGTCCTTCCGGACGTCGGTCCCGCGCAGGATGGCCGGGCGCGCGTCGATGGTGGCATGCCGTGCATGGTGGCCGGTGGCGATGCGCGCCAGCCCGAGGCGATCGGCATAGGCGGCCAGATGGCCGAACTTGATGTGCGCGTTGCACTCGACGCACGGGTTCGGCGTCCGTCCCCGTGCATAGTCGAGGACGAAGGGCGCGATCACGTGGCGCTCGAAGGGCTCGGTGAGGTCGAGCACCCGGTGCGGGATGCCCAGCTGGCGCGCCACCCGGGCGGCGTCGCCGGCGGCGTCCGCGCCGCAGCAGCCGCGCCCGCCGCCGCTGTCCGCCGCGTCCTGGCCCGCGCCGCCGGTGGCGGCCGGACGCAGCGCGAAGGTGACGCCCGTCACGCGGTAGCCCGCCTCGACCAGCAGCGCGGCGGCGACCGAGCTATCGACACCGCCCGACATGGCGACGAGCACCGTCTCGCCGGTTTCTCGCGCGCTCGCTCGGGTCACGTCCGGTTCCCCATCGCCGCGCCCGCCGGTCGCCGGCGGCGGCCTGATCAGTATCCCTGCTCGGCCTGCAGCTTCATCTTCTCGGTCCGCGTGATGAGCTGCTCGAAGCGCGTGATCTGCTTCTGCGCGTTGCTGCCGAAGGTCGCGTCGGCGAGGATCTTCTGACACTTGGCGATGCCGGAACGGTAGACCTCGATCGCCTGGTCGAACTGCTGCTGCTTGACCATGCCGTCACCGAGCAGGTCGAGCAGGCGCGCGTAGCCGAGCAGGATGCAGGGGTCGTTCGGGTACTTCTCCAGCGACTGCTTGGCCGCCTCGATACCGGGACCCGGCCGCTTCACGTCCTCGTAGAGGAAGACGATCCGGCAGTCGACGGCCGGATCGTCGGGGCGCTGCTTGCGATAGCTCTCGAAGGTCTCGAGGGCGCGATCCGGATTGCCGCACTTCTGCTGCAGGAAGCCGAGGTTGAGCAGGTCGCCGGGCACCGACGGGTCGAGCTCCATGACGCGCTCGTAGAGCCGCTCGCCCTTGTCGCAGACCTCGAGCTTGGAGTAGATGTAGGCCAGGCGCCGCGCCGGCTCGACATTGTCGGGCTCGATCTCCATCCAGCGCTCGTAGATCTGCGCCGACTGCTCGAGCACGCCAGCCTCCTCGCAGAGCTCGCCGAGCGTGCGGTAGAGGTTGATGTCGTTCGGCTCGAGCTCGAGGGCGCGCTCGTAGGCCATGATGGCCTCGGACTTCTGACCGAGGTTCTTGTAGGTAAAGGCCAGACCCTCCCAGGAGACCTTGTCCTCGGGCTGCATCTCGACCAGGGACTTGTACGACTCGACCGCGTCCTCGAGCTTGCCGCTCGACGCCTGTGCCCATGCCTGCCGGCTCAGAATGTCGGCCTTGCGATCTTCGGGAGTGATCTTCATCGCCTCGCCGTAGGTCTCCACTGCGTCGGCGTACTGCTGCATCTGCTCCTGACAGTAGGCCAGGTCGAGGTAGGCGTCGAGGTGCTCGGCATCGATCTCGACCACCTGCGTCATGTTCTCGATGCAGTCCGGCCAGTCGCGGTTGTTGAGGGCATCGCGACCCATGCGGTAGAAGCGCTCCGCCATGGCGGCCAGCCCGCCCTGGGCGCTCGCGTCGGAGGCGAGGCCGGCCGCGAGGCTGGCGACGATCGCTACGAGGGTCAGGACCCGAATCAGCATCTCGTTCTCCTCATCCTGCGGATCACCCGTGCCACCCGTATGATCGCCGGGTTCCAGGTCCTCCGCGCGCGTCGCGGGGCGCACCGTCCGGCCGTCCGGTCGGAATCCGCGTCAGTGTCAGGTCGAATCGCCGCGGGCCGAGGCAGGTGGAGCCGTCGTCGAACCTACCCGGCGTCCGCCGCCGGAGTTCCCGCCGGGGATGACCCGGCCGTGACCGCAAGCTGCCACGCGGCAACGCCTTGAACTCGCGTTCCAGCCGCCGCGCGGTCACCCGGTGACCGGCGCGCGGCGAGCGCGGGGGCCCTCAGTAGGCTCGCGCGAAGACCGCCCGGTAGCGGGCCGGCTTGCCGCTGCGAATGCACGCGAGCCCCTCCGTCGCCTCCCCGTCCTCCAGTGGAATGAGACGGATCGTGGCCTTGGTCTCTTCCTTGATCCTCGCCTCGGTCTCCGGGTCGCCGTCCCAGCCGGCGATCACGAAGCCGCGCGGCCCCTCCATGATCTCCCTGAACTCGTCGTAGCTCGACGCGTGGCGCGTCTGCGCATCGCGCAGGGCGAGGGCCCGCTCGTAGAGTGCGCGCTGCACCTCGTCGAGCAGGACCGGCAGGCGCGCCGGCAGCTCGGCGACCGGCACGAAGCTCTTCTCGCGAGTGTCGCGCCGCACCAGCACGACCTGCTGCTTGGCGACGTCGCGCGGGCCGATCTCCATGCGGAGCGGGACGCCGCGCATCTCCCACTCGTTGTACTTCCAGCCGGGAGTGTGCTCGTCGCGATCGTCGATGTGCAGGCGGCAGGCCGCGGCGATCTCTGGCCGCAGGCGATCGACGAGTTCCATGACCGCCTGGCGCTCGGCCGGCTTGCGCCAGATCGGCACGCCGACGACCTGGTGGGGGGCGACGCGCGGCGGCAGGATCAGCCCCTGGTCGTCTCCGTGCACCATGATCAGCGCGCCCACGAGCCGCGTCGACACGCCCCAGCTCGTCTGCCAGACGTACTTGCGTTTGCGATCGACGTCCTGGAAGGTGATGTCGAACGCCTTCGCGAAGTTCTGGCCCAGGTTGTGCGAGGTGCCGGCCTGCAGCGCCTTGCCGTCGGCCATCATCGCCTCGACGCAGTAGGTGCGATCGGCACCCGCGAACTTCTCGGAGTCGGTCTTGAGGCCGGCGAGCACCGGCACCGCCAGATCCTCCTCGAGGAAGCTGCGGTAGACCCCGAGCATCTTGAGGGTCTCCTCCTCGGCCTCCTCCGCCGAGCGGTGCGCCGTGTGCCCCTCCTGCCACAGGAACTCGGTGGTGCGCAGGAAGAGCCGCGTCACCTTCTCCCAGCGCATGACGTTCGCCCACTGGTTGATGAGCACCGGCAGGTCGCGGTGCGAGTCGATCCACTTCGAGTACATGCGGCCGATGATCGCCTCCGAGGTCGGGCGGATCGCCAGGCGCTCCTCGAGGGGATCGTTGCCGCCGTGCGTCACCCAGGCCACCTCGGGGGCGAATCCCTCGACGTGCTCGGCCTCGGCGGTGAGGAAGCTCTCCGGGATGAGGATCGGGAAGTAGGCGTTGACGTGGCCGGTCTCCTTGATGCGGCGGTCGAGGTGATCCCGCATGTGCTCCCACAGCGTGTAACCATAGGGTCGGATCACCATGCAGCCACGCACCGGCGCGTAGTCGGCGAGCTGCGCCTTCAGGATGACCTGCACGTACCAGGCCGAGAAGTCCTCGGACTTGTTGACCAGCTCCTCGACGAAGCTGTCCTGCGCATCGGACGTCACTCAGGGCTCCTTGTCCGGACCTCGTGCCTGCCCGGCGGCCGGCGCAAGTGACTGCCGGGAGGAGTGATGTGACCTCGAGGGCGCCTCCTCGCCGGCGGGAAGCGCCGATTATTGCAGAGCCCCCACGGCCGAGGCAACCGCCGCGCGCCGGGGCGCCGGCACGCCGCGCCGGCGGCGCGCGGCATCACGGCGGGGCCCCACGGCGCGGCCCGACGGCGTGGCATCACGGCGCGGCCCCACGGCGCGGCCCCACGGCGCGACCCCACGGCGCGGCCCCACGGCGCGACCCCACGGCGCGACCCCACGGCGCGACGCCCGGCGATGAAGGGCGCCGGGCGGAGATCGGACTGCCGCGTTCAGAGTGCCGCGATCGGCACCGGCGTGAAGCAGAGCACCAGGATGAGCAGCGCCAGCGCCGCGACTAGCCGGTGCTCGCGCCCCAGCGGTACGGTCGGGTCGGCGACCGGCGGATGGCGCCAGCCGAAGAGGAGGACGAGCAGGCAGATCAACGCCCAGCCGAACCAGAGCGTGACGCCCATGACGAGGAGCACTGCGACGAGCGGGATGGTGAGCCGGCGGGTGCGTCGCCCGAGCAGCGCGTAGACGATGTGACCGCCGTCGAGTTGCCCGAGCGGCAGCAGGTTGAAGGCGGTGAGAAAGAGCCCAGCCCAGCCGGCGAACGCCATGCCGTTCAGCTGCAACCCCTGCCCGCTCCCCAGGCCGCCGTGCCACAGCTCCATGATCCACACGAAGACGAGCGGCGGCCCGAACACGAGCCCGGAGCCCGGCTCGATCGGGCCGACCTCGCTGGTCGCGACGCCCCAGACGACCGCCGGCACCGCGACCAGGAAACCGGCGATGGGGCCGGCGGCGCCGATCATCAGCAGGGCGCGGCGATCGGTGATCGGGCTGCGCATGCGGATCACCGCCCCGAAGGTGCCGAGCAGATTGGGAGCGGGGATGAAGTAGGGCAGGCTGACGTCGACACGATGGCGCCGTGCGACCAGGAAGTGTCCCATCTCGTGCACGCCGAGAATCGCCAGCAGGGTCGTCGTGTAGACCAGTGCGTCGACGAGCAGCCGTGCGAGCTCGGCGCGATCGGCGAGCAGCGCCTCACGCGCCGACGACGACTCGCCGACCAGCTGCATGAGCGGATACATGACCAGCATGGAGACGACCGTGCCGGCGAACAGCAGGATCTGGCCGCGCGTCGCGCGGGCCGGCGGCAGCGCCGTAGCCTGACGCAGCCCGCGCGCGGAGGCCAGATCCGGCACCACGGACGAGCGAGCGAATGGCAGCTCGCGCTGTGGGTCTCCAGCATCGTGCATGCAGCTCGTACGTCTCCCGGCGGCGAGCGGTTCCGGCGGCGCCGCGCGCCACGCCCGCTCGCCGCGCCACCGGCCAGCCGCCCCGGTCCGTCCGTGCGGTGGGGCCCCGTTCGCCCCGACTGTAGCATCCCGCGCCGGGCCGCCTGTATGCTTGCCGTCGGGACCGACGCCTCACGCACGGGGAGCGAGCGATGATGCCTTGCCCGCACAGGCGATGCCGCACGACCGCGCTGCCCGGCACCGCCCCCCACGTCGCGCGCTCCGGGGTGACGCACCGCAGTGCCGCGCGCGGCGCGCTCCTGCTCGTCCTCCTCGCCGGCTGCCACCCGACCGCGTCGCCGCCCCACGAGCCGCCGGCCTCCGATCTCGGTCGCGTGGTGCACGCCGGACGCGACGGCGTGTGGATCAATCTCGGATCCCGGCAGGGCCTGGCGCGCGGCATGGCGCTCTGGGTCTGGGACGCCGCCAGCCACCCTCCCTTCCGGTCACCGCCGCGGGCGCGGCTCGAGGTGGTGCGGGCCGGCGAGGATCGTGCGCGGTGCGAACTGCTCGAGGGCATGCCCGCCGACGTCGACGGTGGATGGGTGGTGTGGGACGGTGACGGGACGCGAGGTCCCGACCAGGCGCACCTGGCAGTCGCCGCACCGCCGCGCCTACCGGACCCGAGCGGCTGGCCAACCGCCGGCATGGACGAGGACGGCGGCGGCGGCGCGGTCACCCGCTCGATGCTCTCGGCGCTCGCCTATCAGCCGCTGGTCGTCGAGTCACCGCACGGGATCCTGCCCGGGGCGGCGCGCCGCTGGTCGGTCGACGCCACCGGCCTCGTGTGGAGCTTCGAGCCGCGCCACGATCTGCGCTGGAGCGACGGCGAGTCGGTCACCCCGGAGGCGATCGCCGAGGCCCTGCGCCAGGCCGTCGCGGCTGAACCGCCGGCGCTCGCCGCGACGCTGCTCGCCGCGCCGCCACGCCGCGCCGGCAACCGCATCGAGCTCGTGACCCGCACGCCGATCCCCGACCTGCCACGCCTGCTGACCCCGTCTGAGCTCGCGCTCGTGCGCGGCGGGCTCGGCACCGGCCCCTACCGGCTGGCGTTCAGCGGCCGGGCACTCGGCCTCGAGCGCGTGCGTGCGTATCCCGGACCACTGCGGATCGACGTCGTGCCCGACGATCCATCGGTGAATTTCTACCTCGGGCGCATCGACCTGTGGCGCGGTCTGCGCCCGCTGGCCCCGGTCGACGACTACCGGCTCGGCGCCACCGATCGCGCACCGGCCCTGCAGCGGCGGCCGGCCGGCGAGCTCTGGGTGGTGCTCGCGGTCGATCCGGCCCAGCGCCATCGCCTGCCGGAGCTGGATCGCGAGGCGCTGCGGCGCACCTATCTCGGCGACGGCGTCGCTGTCGCGAGCCTGGCAGAGCTCGTGTGCGGGCCGGCGGCGGGCTCCACCGGGGCGGCCAGTGGCGCCGCGCCGACCACCGCCGCCGGCCCGGACAGCAGCGGCGGCGGCGCCCCTTCGCCCCTGACCTTCATCACCTCCCCCGCCGACCAGGCGCTCAGGATCATCGTGCCGCACGGCACGCCCGGGCCGGTGGAGCAGCTCGCCGCCCGGCTGCAGGCGCTCCTCATCCGCTCCGGGACCGCAGCGTCGCTCGAGCACGGCGATCCGCGTACCGGCGACCGCGGCACCCTGGCGGTGATGGTGCTCGGTCCGCGCAGCGCCGACCCCCACCTGCGCCTCTGGGATCTCCTCGACGCGCTCGGCTGGCGGGACCGCGAGGCCCGGGGGGAGCTGCGCACGGCGCTGGCCGGGGACGCCGCCCACCCGGACCCGGGCGCTCTCGAGGCACTGTGCGCCGAGATCGCCGCACGTCTCGGCATCGTGCCGATCGCGCGCCTGCCGGTCGACCTGTGGCTGCGCGACGCGGTGACGACCGGACCGGGGAGCTG
>JASFRE010000154.1:0-8755 GCA_050115055.1 Candidatus Eiseniibacteriota bacterium
CCGAGTGGAGCGAGTGGATGGAGGCGGCAACGCGCTTCCGGCGCCTGGTGCGATCACTCCGCCGGCCGCGCGATGCCGAGGAGGCCTGCTACGACGCCTTCTTCGCGGCGACCGTCGATGCGGCGCAACTCGAGGCGCGCGTGCCGACCGCTGACGAGGAGGCGCGGCTGGTCGGCCTGACGCCGCAGGCGGTCGAGGCGGCGCTCGGTGACGGCGATCGCGACCGTGCCAGCGCCGGTGGTGGTGACGGCGATGCGGCGCGCGGCGCCGGCACGGACGCCGCCCCCGCCGGCACGGACGCCGCCCCCGCCGGCACGGACGCCGCGCCCGCCGGCACGGACGCCGCGCCCGCCGGCACGGACGCCGCGCCCGCCGGCACGGACGCCGCGCCCGCCGACGGCAACAGTGCGGCCGGCTTCGTGTCGCTGGTCGGCGCCGGCCCGGGCGATGCCGGCCTGATGACACTGCGTGGGCGGCAGCGCCTGCTGGCGGCGCGCGCCGTGGTCTACGACCGTCTCGCGGCCACCGCCCTGCCGTGCGACCTGCCCGACACGGTCGAGCTGCACTGCGTCGGCAAGCAGGCCGGTCGCCACCCGGTGCCGCAGGAGGAGATCAATGCGCTGCTCGTCCGGCTGGCGCGGCGCGGCTGGCGCGTGGTGCGGCTCAAGGGCGGCGATCCATTCGTCTTCGGCCGCGGCGGCGAGGAGGCGGAGGCGCTGGTCGAGGCTGGCATCCCGTTCGAGATCGTGCCGGCGGTCACCGCCGGCGTCGCGGTGCCGGCCTACGCCGGCATCCCGATCACGCACCGTCGGGAGTCGGTGCGAGCGACCTTCGTCACCGCGCACGAGGCAGTCAAGCGACGCGGCCCCCAGGTGCGCTGGGACCTCCTGGCAGCCGATCCGCACGCAACGCTCGTCGGCTACATGGGCGTCACCGCGCTGCCGCAGGTGGCCGAGCGTCTGATCACCGCCGGGCTCGATCCCGCGACGCCGGCGGCAATGATCGAGTCCGGCACCACGGCACGCCAGCGCGTCGTGCGCGACACGATCGCCGGGCTCGCCGCCGCCGTCACCGCAGCCGGGCTCGAGCCGCCGGGCCTGTTCGTCATCGGTCCGACGGTGCGCCACGCCGAGCACCTCGACTGGTTCGCGAGCCGCCCGCTGCATGGCGAGCGCCTCGTTGCCGTGGCGCCAGCCGGTACGCTGGGCAGTGCCCTCGAGCTCCGGGGCGCCGAGGTGGTCGAGGTGACGCTGCCCATCCGGCCGGCGGCGCGCGTCGTCATGGGGGCGCTGCCGGTCAGCGGCTGCGTCGTGCGCAGTGCCGACGAGGTCGATGCGCTCGACGAGGAGCGGGAGGGACGTGGCTGGGGACCGGACGTCGTCGCCTGGTGCCTGGGCGCGGAGACCGCGCGACGGGCGGCGGCGCGCGGCTGGCGTCACGTGGTGCCGGTCGAGAGCCCGAGCGCACTTGCCGCCCGCATGATCGAGCGCCGTGCGCATCGCGACTGCGAGTCGTTATCGCGTTGAGCGCGATGCAGAGGTGAGTCAGGGCATGATGGGTCGAGACCGCCGTCGCCGGCAGACGGCACACCGTCGCGGGACGACCGCAATTCTGCCTGCACACGGTAACACGCAGTGTCCGGGGGGTGGTTTCGCTTGCCCTGAGTCCGTGGTTCGTGGACAATCGACCGCGGAACACGTCTGTCATCTGATCGGCCGGTGGGTGCGCTGTGTCTCGCCGATCATGATCGATACCAATCGCTTTCGCACGTTAGCCCGGCGCCCGCGGGGCATTCGAGGACGTGTCGAAAGCTCCCCAATCAGCACAATCACATACTGGACCAGAGGGAGTTCGCGCGTCCGGTCGCGTGTGCGAGGCATGCCATGAGCAGGGATGACTGGGATTGGGCCGTGGGCCGGCGCGAGATCGCGAGCCTGGCGGCGATCCGCGAGCGCTACTCCCGGATCGACGAGTGGACGGTGAGCCCGGACGGCGAGCGGCTCGCCGCCGTCGTCCAGGATGGCGACGGCTTCACCGCGCTGGTCAATGGCGAGTCGTGGGGCGAGTCCTGCGAGCTCCTCTGGCACCTGCGGTACACGCCGGACGGACGGCTCGTGGCACTCGTACGCGACGACGATGAGTGGACGGTCGCGGTCGACGGCGTGCCCTGGGAGCAGCGCTTCGAGTACGCCTGGAACCCGATCCTCGGCGCCGGCCCGGGGCGCGGTGGCAACGCCATCGCCGTCTCCTGCAAGCAGGCCATGCAGTACGGCGTGGCCATCGACGGCCGGCCGTGGGAGAGCGGCTTCCTGTCGCTGCGCGATGTCTGCCTGAGCCCCGACGGCACGCGTGCCGCCGCCACCGTGCAGGTCGAGGCGGTCAAGGAGGCCGACGTCCCCGCCTTCTTCGCCGGCGTCTGGAGCGTCGCGGTCGACGGTGAGGCGTGGGAACGTCGCTTCGTCAACGCCTGGAACCCGGTGTTCAGCCCCGACGGCCGCTCGGTCGCGGCCGAGGTGCGCACGAGCCCGCGCGACTACACGATCGCCCTCGATGGTGAGTGCTGGTCCTCGAGCTTTCCGTGCACCTGGGAACCGGTGTTCCGGCCGGCCGGCGGGGCGGTGATCGCGCCGGTGCGCCAGGACGGCGCCTGGCACCCGGTCGAGAACGGCCGCCCGCTCTGGCAGCGGCGCTACAACCAGCTCTGGCGACTGCGCTTCAGCCCGGACGGCGGGCGCCTGGCGGCCGTCGTCGCCATCGAGTTCGGCCGCTGGACGGTCGCCGTCGACGACCTGCCGTGGCCGGCCGCGTTCGCCGACATGGTGCTGCCGCCCGTCTTCTCGCCGGACTCGCGGCGGGTGGCGGCGGCGGTCAAGGATGGGGGTCGCTGGACGATCGCCGTCGACGGTCAGACCTGGCCGTCGACCTTCGACATGGTCTGGGACCCGATCTTCACGGCGTCCGGACGCCACCTGCTGGCGAAGGTCGAGCAGGACGGCGCCCAGCGTCTGGCGGTGGACGGCCGCACGGGCGCCGCGCGCTACGAGCGGCTCTGGGAGCCGGTGTCGAGCCCCGACGGTGAGCACGTGCTGCTCCGTTACGTCGAGGATGATCGTTACCACCGCGAGGTGGTGCGTCTGGATGCGCTTGCCTGACGGCGGGCGCGTCGCCGCCGGCTCGCCCCGGCGGCGGTGAGGTGGGGCGATGTACGAGTTCGCAAGCGGTCCGCTGGTCTGGATCGCCTTCGCGATCTTCGTGGGCGGCAGCGCCTACCGGATCGTGTCGACAGTCCGCGAGGCGCGCAAGGACAAGGTCGTGCTGCCGTACATGAGCTGGAAGTACGGCCTGCGCTCGATCCTGCACTGGATCGTGCCCTTCGGAGCTCGCAACATGCGGCTCCGGCCGTTCTTCACCGTCATGTCGTTCGTCTTCCACGCCTGTCTCGTCCTGACTCCGGTCTTCACCCTGGGGCACGTGTCGCTGTGGCGCCAGTCCTGGGGCCTCTCCTGGTGGACGCTGCCCGGCGGGTTGAGCACCCTCATGACGGTGATCGTGGTCTCGGGGAGCATCGTCTTCGCACTGCGTCGTCTGGCCGACCCGACCGTGCGCTACGTGACGACGCCGAGCGACTTCTTTCTCCTGGCGGTCGTGGTCGCCCCCTTCGCGACCGGCCTCATGGCGTACTTCCAGGTGCTCGATTACACGACGATCCTCGTCGTCCACATCTGGTCGGGCGCCCTGTGGCTCGCCGTGGTGCCGTTCACGCGCATCGTGCACATGATCTTCTTCCCGCTGACGCGCGGGTACATGGGGAGCGAGTTCGGCTTCGTGCGGAACGCCAGGGACTGGTGACGCCGCCGGGCCGGCGAGGGTGGTCGAGCCACGGCAGGCCGGCTGCACGGGGCGTCACGCGACGCCGGAGGTGGAGCGAGGGTGCAAGAGCAAGGCAAGAACCAGGTCATCGATCCGGGACTGGACGAGACGTCGGCACGGCTGACGGTCGACCAGATCCAGAAGGCGGTGCGGCACGTCCTCGACCGGGAGACGGCGGCGCGCCTCCGGGTCTACCTGGACACCTGCGTCCACTGCGGGCTGTGCGCCGAGGCCTGTCATACCTACCTGTCACGCGACGGGGACCCGCGCTTCTCGCCGGTCGGCAAGGTGCGCGACACGATCTGGGAGCTCGTGAAGCGCGACGGCCGGGTCGACGGCACCTTCGTGCGTGACATGGCACGGATCGTCTTCACCGAGTGCGGCGTCTGCCGGCGATGCAGCATGTACTGCCCGTTCGGCATCGACATCGCCTACCTGTTGCTGACCGCGCGACGGATCTGCAGCCTGCTCGAGGTCGTGCCGCGTTACCTGCAGGACACCACCAACAGCCACTCCGCCACCAGGAACCAGATGTGGGTGCAGCAGGACGAGTGGATCGACACGCTGCAGTGGCAGGAGGAGGAGGCCTGCGACGAGGTGGTCGGCGCGCGCATCCCGCTCGAGGTCGAGGGCGCCGACATCATGTACTCGGTGATCGCGCCGGAGCCGAAGATCCTCGCCATGCTGCTCGCCAACATGGCGAAGATCATGCGGGTCGCCGGGCTGTCCTGGACGATGCCCGCCACCGACGGCTGGGACAACAGCAACATGGCCATGTACTCGGGCGACTTCGAGATCATGGCCCGCGTCGAGCGTCTGCACTGGGAGACCGCCGCGCGGTTGCGGGTCAAGAAGATGGTGATGGGGGAGTGCGGGCACGCCTTCCGGGGTGCGGTCTACGACGGCCCACGCTGGCTCGGCTGGCAGTACCCGCCGGTGCCGATGATCCACGCCATCGAGTTCTACTACGACCTGATCTCGAGCGGGCGAATCAAGATCCGCGAGAAGTACAAGGAGCACGTGACGCTGCAGGACCCGTGCAACACGGTGCGGGGCCGCGGTCTCGGTGACAAGCTACGCTACGTGATCGACGCCCTCTGCGAGAACTTCACCGACATGTCGCCGAACCAGGAGCACAACTACTGCTGCATGGCGGGTGGTGGCACGATCAACTGCGGGCCGCCCTGGAAGGTGTCGCGGATGCGCTCGAACAGCGTCAAGGCGGATCAGATCGTCGCCACCGGCGCCGACGTCGTCATCACGCCGTGCCACAACTGCCACAGCGGGATCGAGGACGTCATCCATCACTACAAGCTGGGCAAGCACGTCAAGTTCATCAGCGAGATCCTGGTCGAGACCATGGAGATCCCGGAGCACCTGCAGGCCTGAGCGGGAGAGTGCGACCGATGAGGACGCGAGGGGAAGCGAGCCAGGGGACGGGCGGGGCGGTCGGGCGTGCGACCGCGGGCGCGGGCATGCGGTTCGCCGCGCGCCTGTCGCTGCTGGCGCTGGCCGGCACGCTGGTACTGGCGGGCGGGCTGACGCTCACCGGTTGCCAGCAGACATCGGACGCCGATGCCGCGGACCCGGAGGGGGCTGCGCCGACGGTCATCCCGGACCTGATCGTGATCGCTCACGAGGCGCTCTTCGGATCGCTCGAGCGCCCGCCCGTCGAGTTCCCGCACGATCGGCATGCCCGCGCCCGGCAGGAGGCAGGCGAGGACTGCACCGCCTGCCACGTGGCCGGTCCGTCCGGCCGGCTGTCGCCGTTCTACCTGCGGCCCGAGCCCGAGAGCGCCGAACCGGCGGGTGACGGACCGGATGCGGGGGAGGTGCTCGAGCTCTATCACCAGGGTTGCATCGGCTGTCATCAGGAGCTGCGAGAGGCGGGCAGCAAGAGCGGACCGGTGACCTGTGGCGAGTGTCACCGTCGCCAGCCGCGCTTCGTCTCCGACTGGCAGCCGATCGGCTTCGACAAGTCGCTCCACTTCCGTCACATCGATTCGCACCAGGGCCGCTGCGAGGCCTGCCATCACGACGTCGACGAGGCGACGGGGCAGCTGGTCTATATCAAGGGCCACGAGGCCTCCTGCCGGGTGTGTCATCGGGAGACCACCGTCGACGGGCGGCTGTCGCTGCGACGCGCCGTCCACGGGCAGTGCATCCACTGCCACCGCACGGAGGCCGATGCCGGTCCGATCGAGTGCGGCGGTTGCCACGACCCGGTCCGCCAGGCCCGGATCGCGCATCTCGACGTGGTGCCGCGGCTCGAGCGGGGCCAGCCGGACGTCGTGCTCCTCGCCGCGGCGGAATCGGAGCGTGCCGAGAGCAAGCTCCCGACGGTGCCGTTCTCGCACGTCGGCCACGAGGAGGCGTTGCCGAACTGCCGGGTCTGTCATCACGAGGGGATGCAGGCCTGCAGTGACTGCCATACGCTCGAGGGCGAGGCGGCCGGCGGCGACGTCACGCTGCGGCAGGCGATGCACCGGCAGAGCTCGTCGCACAGCTGCGTGGGGTGCCACGATGTGCAGAAGGCGAGTGTCGAGTGCGCCGGCTGCCACGGCCTGATGGAGCAGGGACGGCTGACCGAGCACGCCTGCCGGACCTGCCACAGCGGCCCGCTGCCGGCCGACCTGCCGCCACCCGGGCACGGCCCACGGTCGCTCGATCGCTTCCGGCCGCCGGCCGCCGCGATGCGCCTGTCGTTCGCGTCGGACGACGTGCCGGAGGAGATCTCGATCGACGTCGTGGCACGGCGGCTGGCGCCGGGGACGCTGCCGCGCTACGGGCCGGCCGGGATGCCGCATCGTCGGATCATCGAGACCCTCCAGCGGCACATCGGCGCGAGTCGTGTCGCCACCTACTTCCACGGTCACGAGGACGTGCTCTGTCAGGGCTGCCACCATCACAGCCCGGTCGGGCAGCGTCCGCCGCTCTGCGAGAGCTGCCACGGCGAGCCGTTCCAGGCCGCCGACCTGTACAAGCCTGGCCTCTACGGCGCCTACCACCGCCAGTGCATCGGCTGTCACGAGAGCATGCAGCTCACCCAGCCCGCCGGCTGTACCGGCTGTCACGCCGAGCAGGACGGCTCGGTCGAGGTCCGCGCACGCGCGGATGGCGGGCTCGCCAGCACGGTGCTGCCGGGTGCGGCCGACGATGCCGGCCGGAGGAGTGAACGATGACGCCACGAACGACGACACGCCGCAACTTCCTACGGCTCGTGGCGACGGCGGGGGCGGCGGCCGGCGCCGGGGCTGCGCTCCCGGGTACGGCGGGATCGCACGAGCACTTCACGGGTTATCCCGACAGCTACGGTGTCCTCCACGACACGACGCTCTGCATCGGCTGCCGGTCGTGCGAGAAGGCCTGCAACGAGGTCAACGGCCTGCCGGCGCCGGACCGTCCGTTCGATGACCTCTCGGTGCTCGACACGAAGCGCCGCACCACCGAGTCGGCCTACACGGTGGTCAACCGCTACCAGCCGCACCAGCTCCCCGGCGACCCGGCGGGACCACCTGCCCCGGTGTTTCGCAAGCAGCAGTGCAATCACTGCCTCGAGCCGGCGTGCGCGTCGGCCTGCTTCGTCGGCGCCTTCACGAAGACGCCGCAGGGAGCGGTGGTCTATGACGCCTCGGTCTGCGTCGGCTGCCGCTACTGCCTGGTGGCCTGCCCCTTCGACGTACCGGCCTACGAGTTCGACGAGGCGCTGACGCCCCGCGTCATGAAGTGCACGCTCTGCCAGCCGCGTCTGGCGGAGGGCAAGCTGCCGGGTTGCGTCGAGGCCTGCCCGATGGAGGCGCTCACCTTCGGCAAGCGCGATGACCTGATCTCGATCGCCCGCGAGCGCATCCGCAAGTACCCCGGGCGCTACATCGACCACATCTACGGTCTGGAGGAGATGGGCGGCACCAGCTGGCTCTACCTGACCGGCGCCCCGTTCGAGGACGTCGGTCTGCGCACCGATCTGGGCGTGACGCCGGCGCCGGAGTTCACCTCCGGCGCGCTGTCGCTGGTGCCGATGGTGATCGGCCTGTGGCCGGTGCTGCTGGGCGGCATCTACGTCATGAGTCAGCGCAAGGAGCGCCAGGCGGACACCGAACGGCAGGCGGCGGTCGCGGAGGCGATCGACACGACGCAGGCCGCAGCCGACGCGAGGCTCGCCGCCGCCGGCGAGCGGGCGAAGAAGGAGCGCCAGGCGGTGCTCGAGAAGGCCGAGCGTGAACGGCAGGCGGCGGTCGACCAGGCGGTCGAGGAGGCGCTGGCGCGGCGCGACGTGCCAGCGCCCGGAGACGACGGTGCCACGGACGGCGGGGACGGCGGGCCCGGTGGGGCCGGTGGTGGCGGCGGCGCCGGCGGCGGCGCCGGCGGCGGCAAGGAGGGGACGTGATGGCGCCCGGAACGACGACCGGCGGCGCGACGGCGCCGGCCGGGGCGGCGGATGACGTGATGGCGAGCGGCGGCGACGCCGCGACCCGCGGCGTGCCGGCGACCGCGCGCCAGCGGCCGCTCTGGAGCCCGTTCAACATCGTGACCGGCCTCATCATCCTGGCCGGCCTACCACTGGTCTATCTGCGCTTCACCGGCGGTCTCGGTGCGGTCACCAACCTCGATCACTCGAACCCCTGGGGGATCTGGATCGGCTTCGACCTGCTGACCGGCGTCGCGCTGGCGGCCGGCGGCTACGTGACCGCCGCCTGCGTCGAGATCTTCGGCATGAAGCGTTACCACGCCGCAGTGCGCCCGGCGATCCTGACCGGTTTCCTGGGCTACGCGCTCGTCGTCTTCGCGCTGCTCTTCGACGTCGGCCGGCCCTGGCGGTTGCCCTATCCATTCGCCATCAGCCCCGGTGTGACCTCGATCATGTTCGAGGTCGGCGCCTGCGTCG
>JASFRE010000155.1:0-8739 GCA_050115055.1 Candidatus Eiseniibacteriota bacterium
CTCGGACACGTCACCGGGCGTCGTCGTCGACCTCGGCCTCGAGGACGGCTTCGGACACGGCCTGGACGATGACTCCGGCGCTGACGAGCTCGCCGAAGACGGGTTCGACGACGCGTTCGACGACGCATGACACGGATGACCACGACCGCGATCCTGATCGAGCGTCACGGCAAGCCGGACGTGCTGGTCGAGCGCCAGCGGTCGCTGTCGGCGCCCGGACCCGATGAGGTCCGCCTCGCCGTCGAGGCGTGCGGCGTCAACTTCGCCGACCTCCTGATGCGCGCGGGTCTGTACCGCACCGTGCCTCCCCGCCCCTACAGCCCAGGCTTCGAGGTGGCGGGCGTCGTGGAGGAGGTCGGCAGCGCCGTCCGTGACTGGCAGGTCGGGGATCGCGCCGTCGCCCTCATGCGACATGGGGGCTACGCGCACCACGTCGTGCTGCCCGCCGCCCAGCTCTGGCGCTATCCCGATGCGCTGACCCCGGTCGAGGCGGCGGCGGTGCCGGTGGTCTTCCTGACCGCCTGGATCTGCCTGTTCGAGACCGGCCACGCGCGCGCCGGGGACACGGCGCTGGTGCTCGGCGCGGCCGGCGGTGTCGGCACGGCGGCGGTGCAGCTGGCACGCTGGCGCGGCCTGCGCGTCGTCGGCACGGCCGGGAGCGCCGCCAAGCGCCGCTTCGTGACCGGCGATCTCGGGGCCGAGGCCTGCTTCGACGCCCGCGGTCGCTGGGCCGATGCGGTGCGCGGCCTGATCGGTGAGCGCCGCGTCGACGTCGCCCTCGATGCGGTCGGCGGCCGGGCGACGGCCGCCTGCCGGGCGCTCCTGGCTCCGCTCGGGCGGGTCGTCGTCTACGGGATGAGCGAGGCGCTGCCGGGCCGGCGCCGGAGCTGGCTGCGCGCCGCGCGCGCCTGGCTCGCCACCACCCGCGTCCACCCGCTGGCGCTGGTCCAGCCGAATGCCGGTCTCTCGGGCGTCCATCTCCTCCATCTGGGCGCCCGGCAGGCGCTGCTCGGCCCGGCCCTCGAGGAGGTCTTTCGCGCTATCATGGACGGAGCACTCCGTCCCGTCGTCGACTGCACCTTCCCGCTCGATCGTGACGGCGCCGTGGCCGCCCACGAGTACCTGCACGCGCGGCGGAATCTCGGCAAGGTCGTGCTGGCTCGCCAGCACTGAGATCGTGCCCCCGCGCCGTTCGAGCCCGAGGAGCCCCCGGAGTCCGATGCCGCTCTCGAAGCACCCCCCCATCCGACGCGCCCGATGCCCCCGGCGCGCGCGCACGGTGGCCGCCCTGGTCATGAGCCTCGGCATGGCACTGCTGGCGCCGGGCTGCGGGCAGCGCGGCGCCGACGAGACGCCCGGCGCGCTGGTCCTCGTCATCATCGACACGCTGCGCGGAGACCGGCTGGGCTGCACGGGTTACGCGCCCGCCATCACCCCGGTCCTCGACTCGCTCGCGACCCGCGGCGTCCTCTTCACGCGGGCGATGACACCGGCGCCCCTCACCCTCGTCGCCGTCTCCAGTCTCTTCACCGGCCGGCTGCCGCAGCAGCACGGCATCCGCGACAATGGGCACTACGTCCTGCCCGCCGACGAGGTGACGCTCGCCGAGCGCTTCCGCGCCGCCGGCTGGCGCACCGATGCCATCGTCGCCGCCGCGGTGCTCGGCTCCGAGTGCGCTCTCGACGCCGGCTTCGACCGCTACGACGATGACTTCTCGGGACCCTATCCGATCTACGACCCGACGCTGCGACCGCTGGCAGAGACGCTGCACGGCAACCGGCTGCGCGCCGATCGGGTCACGGACCGCGCGCTCGCCCGCCTGGCAGAGTACGAGCGCGCGGGCGACTCCCGCTTCTTCCTGTGCGTGCACTACTTCGACGTTCACTCCGTGTACGATCCGCCGCCCGCCTATGCCGCCATGCACCCCGGCCGCCCCTATGACGGCGAGATCAGCTTCGTCGACGCGCAGCTCGGACGCCTGTTCACGGCGCTGCGCGATCGACCGGATGTCATGGTGGTCGTGGTCTCCGATCACGGCGAGTCGCAGATGGAGCACGGCGAGCCCCAGCACGGGCTGCTGCTCTACGAGTCGACCCTCCACGTGCCCGTCATCGTGAGCGGGCCGGGCGTACCGGCGGGGACCGTGCGGGACGATCCGATCAGCCTGGTCGATCTCGAGCCGACGCTGGCCCGTCACTTCGGTCTGCGCGGAGCGCCGGCCGGAGCGACCCTGCCGCCGCGCGCCGGGCGCGAGCTCGACTGGGAGCGGCCGGTCGAGCCGGCGCCGCTCTATGCCGAGACCATGAAGACGCTGCTCAGCTTTGGCTGGAGTCCGCTGCGGGCCGTACGCCTCGGCGACCTCAAGCTGATCCGCGGCCCGGAGGAGGAGTACTACGACCTCGCCCGCGACCCGGACGAGCTGCGACCGATCGACCCGGCGGCCATCCTCGATCGCGCCGCGGGGCTCAGGGCGGCGCTCGATGCGCTGGCCGCCGACGATCCGCCGCAGCGCGTCGTCGACCGCGCGTCCGGTATCGATCCGGTACGGCACCAGGCGCTCGAGGCGCTCGGCTACGTCACGGGGCCGCCGCGGCGCGAGACGGTCGGCGACGTGCGCGAACTCCCCGATCCGAAACGGCACATCGGCGAGTTCGTCCAGCGCCAGCTCGCCCTGCGCGACTGGCGGCTCGGGGTCTACTGGTCGGACGAGGGCGAGCCGCAGCGGGCGATGGCACTCCTCGACAGCTCGATCGCACTGTCACCGAGCGCCGGCGCCTACGTGGCGCGCGGCAAGCTGTACCGGCAGCAAGGCGCCGCGCGCGCCGCCCGTCGCGACTTCGATCGCTCGCTCGCCCTGATGATCGAGGAGAACCCGATGGTCAGGATCCTCCGCGAGAGCGTCGCCGAGTCGGGGCGGTTGCCGGCCGGCTTCGAGGACGAGGCGCTGCGTCCGGCGGTCGACTACCTGGGCTCGCTCCATCTGGCACGCTCCGAGCCCGACAGCGCCCTCGTCTACCTGCGCTGGATGGTCGATCACGACACCGGGGACGGCAGCATCGACATGGCCCGCTCGCACTACAACCTCGGGCTGGCGGCCTACCGGAGCGGTCACATCGAAGAGGCGCGCCAGCACCTCGAGGCCTACCTCCGGGCGGCCCCGGACGACGCGCAGGCGGCGCTCGTGCGGCGACTCATCGACGAGAAGCTCTCTGGCCCCTGACGCCGGGCTACCTGCCGACCACCACCTTGCAGACCTCGTGCGCGGTACCGATGTCGAGCCGGCAGAAGTAGACACCGGCGGCCAGACGGCGCCCGACGAGGTCGTCACCCTGCCAGGTGACCGCGTGGCGGCCGGCCGGTAGTCGCCCGTCACGCAGCACCCGCACCATCTGACCCTGCACGTTGTAGACCGTCATCCGGACGTGCGCCGCCTCGGGCATCGAGAACGCGATGTCGGTCGAGGCGGCGAAGGGGTTGGGCGCCGCGCCGGCCAGCACGACCGCCCGCGGGCTGGCGTCGGCCAGCGGCGCCGTGGTGGTACCCGTCGCGGTCTCGAAGTACCAGCGGCCGGCGGTGGCCAGATGAACGCCCTGCTGGTCGGTGGCACCGCGATCGACCTCGACCTCGTAGATGGTGGCCGGCTCGAGCGCGCCGGCCGGCCAGAAGCGCAGACGGCGGTCGGACTCGAGCCACTCGAAGCCGCCGCCGCCCGGCACCGCCGGCGTGATCGAGACCGCGGTCTCGGTCGTCGCGTGGTCCATCGGGTTGGTGAACCAGATGTCGATCGCCGTCTCGACCGGCACCTGATCGCCGAGCGGGCTGAACCGGACGGCGAGCGGCTCGCCGGAGACCGACACCGCGTCCCGCCAGAGGAGATCGACGAGCTCGACCCGGTCGATGCCGTAGCCGCCCCACTGGTAGAACGCATACGAGGCCATGCCGCCCGGCGGCACCACGCCGATCTGCTTCTCGAAGAAGAGGTTCGGCATGTCCGTGCAGCTCCCGGCGGGAACGATCGGGTACTCGCCGGTGAAGTTGCCGAGCGGCGGATCGCAGAGGAAGTAGGCGTAGGTCGGCATCGCCTCCGGGGTGCGATCGTCGAGGACGACGCCGATCGAGTAGTACGACGTCGCGTCGAAGGCGGCGAACCAGTTGCCGTCGACGTCGCCGGCGGCGAAACCGTGCTCGCCGCCATGGGCCGCGGCGTCGTTCGGCAGGAGGCCGCGGTCGTCGTCCTGGCGATCGGAGCCGGGCGCGCTGCCGTAGAGCCACTGCTCCCGGCCCCAGACCAGGTCGAGGTCATGGCTCGCGACGTCCGTGTTCTCGATCTGGTACTCGTGGCGGAACATGCGACTCGCGGTGCGGAAGGTGACCGTCTTGGTGATCGCGAGCTCGTCCGCCAGGCCGTAGCTGCCGCCCGAGTGGAAGACGAACGTCATGGCGTCGAGGTCGGCGGCGGTGAGCCAGTCGACGGCGTCGCCGGTCCACTTGACGTTGCTCGGATAGGTGCCGGTCCCGTCGTTGCGCGGCGTGTCGTCGAGGTGCACCGCGACCCGTTCCATGCAGTCGACGGTGTGCGCGGCGCCGGTCTCGAGGTCGGTCGCGTGCAGATCGACGATGCACCCCGGGCCGTGCGGCGAGCTGTAGTCGGAACCGAGGATGCCGGTGTGGATGAAGCGGTTCCAGACCAGATAGCCGTTCCGGAAATCGCGGCGTCCCATGTCGCCGGTGTGGTAGCGATCGATGAAGGTGGCGGCGAGGTCGCTCGGGGCGTCGAACTCGAGGGTGACGCGGACGACGGAGGCGGTGGTGAGGTCGCAGTCGAAGGCGATGACGTTGCCGGCGAGCTCGACGTTCGACACCCCGCTCCCGGTCACCGAGAGGTTCGAGACCGTGTTGGCGCGCGGCAGGATCGGCAGGCGGATGCGCGCATCGGTCACGATGGACGAGCGCACCAGCCCCAGGTCGCCGATCACGTGATGCCAGCCGGCCCCCGGGCCGTTCGAGGTGACGGCGAGCGTCGTGTAGTCGTCGTCGATGTCCGGCACGGCACTGGTCGTGATGCCCGACCAGCGGCGCACGGTGTAGAGCGAGTAGGCCGGGGAGGTGTCGCTGCCGGTGGCACCCTCCCGGTAGGCGACGGCGACGACCGTGTAGCTGCCGGTCGGCCGTGCCTCGCCGTTGGCGCCGCCGATCTCGAAGTGGCCGGCGTAAAGACCGTCACCGGGCACCAGGTCGGGTGCGACGCCGTCGTCCTCGAGGTACGCCCGCACCTCCGGATGCACGCTCGAGGTCGCGATCACCGAGTCGCAATCGGTGACCGGCGCTCCCTGGTCGGTGACTGCCGCCATGACGGTGATGCGACCGAACCAGGAGTAGGCCGAGCGATCGATGACCGTCTCGACGACGAGGGGCTCGAGCGGCGAGGCGCGGCCGGGCGCGGCCACGCAGGCGAGCGCAGCGCCCACCAGGGCGAGTCGGGCGACGGCGTCACGGGCGTAGGGAACGGCGCGACGACTGGCGATGCGACGGTGCGGCCGCTCCGGGTGGTTCGATCCAGGGCTCTGGCACACGGCGGGGTCCCCGTGGTTCGGTCGTGGTGGAGGCCCCGGAGAGCGCGACGGTCGGCAGGCCGGGGGCAGGCGCGGCTCGGGTCGTCGAGAGGATCGGCAGCCTCCCGCCAGACCATTCTAGCAGACCCCTTCGGCCCCGCCGGAGCGGCTGGTGTCTGCCGGATGCGGGCGCCCAGTGAACGAGGTAATCTCCTCCGGATGTGGGAGTTAGAGGCCAGGACGGTTGGCGCCATTGTCCAGATCCATGTCCGGACAGTACCATCTCAAGGAAGAGCCGGGAGCACGCGCGACGCCCGCGCGCCACGTCCGGGACCCAGGAGCTCCATGACACGACGTCACCTCACCAGCCTGCCAGACCGCGCCCGCGGCATCCTCCTCGGCGCGGGGCTCCTGGCCGCGCTGCTGGTCGCGGTCGCGAGCCCCGCACGCGCCGAGGGTCTCGGACGCATCGAGGGCCGGATCACGGATGTCGAAACGCGGCAACCGCTGCAGCGCGCCAACGTCGTCGTCAAGGGCACGGGACGCGGCGCCTTCACGCGCGACGACGGCTCGTACGCGATCGACGGCCTGCCGCCGGGCACCTACCAGCTCATCGTCTCCTACATCGGTTACGAGACCGCCGCGGTCACGGACGTCGTCGTCAAGCCGGAGACCTCGACGATCGTCAACCGAGCGCTCGCCGTGTCACCTCTCGAGGCCGACTTGATCGAGGTCCGGCCACGGTACTTCCCCGTCGAGCCGGTCGGCAGCGTGAGCCGCGTCAGCCTGTCTCGCGAGGAGATCCGACGCTACCCGGGCGGACTCGAGGACATCGTCCGCACCGTGACGACACTCCCCGGCGTGGCGCTGATCTCCGAGGGGGGCCGCAATGATCTGCTCGTCCGGGGCGGCGGGCCGAGTGAGAACCTCTACCTGGTCAACGGTCTCGAGGTGCCGAACATCAACCACTTCGGGACGCAGGGCACCGCGGGCGGCTCGCTCAGCTTCGTGAACCTCGACTTCGTCGATGCGGTGGAGTTCTCGACCGGCGGCTTCGGCGCCGCCTATGGTGACCGGCTGTCGTCGTCGCTGGCGATCGAGATGCGTGACGGCCGCACCGACCGGCTCGGCGGCAAGGCGACGATCTCCGCCACGCAGTTCGGGCTGAACCTCGAGGGGCCGGTCGCCGACCGTGGCTCCTTCCTGTTCTCGGCCCGGAAGAGCTACCTGGACCTCCTGTTCCGCGTCCTCGACCAGCCGTTCGTGCCGATCTACACCGACCTGAACCTGCACGCCAGGTTGCGGCCGGCGCCCGAGTACGAGCTGTCGCTCCTCGGACTCGCGGCCATCGACCGGGTCGACCGCGACGTGGGCTCCTCCGAGAACCGCGTGGTCAACGCCGGCATTCTCGGCAATGCCCAGGATCGGTGGATCGGCGGGGTCCGTGTGCGGAGGCTGTTCGAGTCGGGCTTCGCGACGGTCACCGCCGGCTACAACGCCACGCGCTTCGATCTGGCCCAGGCCGACACGCTCCAGGTGCGCTACTTCCAGAGCGATGCGGACGAGCGCGAGGCATCGCTGCGGCTCGACACCTTCTGGCGCTTGCCGGCGCGGTTCGAGCTGACGACGGGCGGCAGCGTCAAGCGGGTCTCGACGACCAGCAACACCGCGTTCGCCGATTCGATCTACGACCGCAGCGGCCGCAAGGTGGCACGCCAGGAGCTCGACCTGCCGGCCTCGATCGAGCTCGACCGGACGGCGACCCAGGCAGCCGGCTGGCTCGAGCTCGAGCGCCCGCTCGGACGGCGCCTCGACCTGCGCCTTGGTGCCCGGCTCGATCGCTTCGGCCTGCTCGAGGAGACGCTCTACCCCGCGCCGCGCCTGGCGCTCGGCTACCGGGCCACCCGCGAGCTCAAGCTCGAGGCCAGCTTCGGGATCTACTACCAGTCGCCGTCCCTGGTCTGGCTGGCCAGCGACACGAACCGCGGGCTGCGGGCGCTGCGCAACACGATGAGCGTGGTCGGCGCCGACCTGCTGGTCGCGGACGACCTGAACCTGTCGATCGAGCTCTACGACAAGCGCTATCGGGACCTGCCGGCGGGGGCGACCGAGGCCACGAGCTACCTGGTGCTGACCAACGCCGGGGTCGGCTACGGTGGTCGCGACGACGACTTCCAGTCGTTCGGCTACCTGCCGCTCGAGTCGACCGGGCGCGGGCATGCATACGGCGTCGACCTGCTGCTCCAGAAGAAGTTCTCGGACACGCCGTACTACGGCTCGGTGGGGCTGACCGTCGGCCGCAGCCGCTTCGAGGCGCCCGACGGTCACACCGACCCCGGCCAGTTCGACCAGCCGGTGATCGCGTCGCTGCTCGGCGGCTACGTCATCGACGCGCGCTGGGAGGTGAGCGGCAAGTGGCGTCTGGCGAGCGGCGCGCCCTACACGCCGGTCTACGACCCGGCCATGAATGGCGGCGAAGTCCAGAACCTGCCCGATGAGTACCTCTCCGAGCGTCTCGGGGCGACCCACTCGCTGGACATCCGGATCGACCGGCGCTGGCCATTCGACCGCTGGTCGATGATCACGTTCATCGATATCCAGAACGTCTACAACTACCGGGCGCCGGTGCGGCCGCGCTGGGACTTCTGGGAGCGCGAGGTGGTCGACCGGCAGAACCTGGGGCTCTTCCCGACCATCGGGGTGAGCGCGGAGTTCTAGGTTGCTACGATCAGTGCGAGGTCGGCGCCGGTCTACCGGACCACCACCAGCCGGCGCGTCTCGACCGCACCTCCGTCGATGGCGAGGCGGACGAAGTAGATCCCCGACGCGACCGGGCGCCCCGAGGGCTCCCGGCCATCCCAGGTGAGGCGCATGCGGCCCGGCTCCAGCCGCCCCGAGGCGAGCGACCGCACTCTCCGGCCGGTGGCATCGTAGATGGCGACGTCGATCGATCGCGCACCGGAGGGAACCTCGAACAGGATCTCGGAGAGTCCCCGCAGCAGCGGATTGGGCGCCACCAGGAATGCCTGGGGTGTCCGCATGGCGCCGCCGGCCTCCTCCGGTACGGCGACCATGTCGCCGCTGACCACCAGGGTCACCGTAGCGGCGCCGACCACTACGTCGACTTCGAGGCCGGCCGGGAAGCCGGACTGGTTCACCGCATCGAATGACTGGGTGACCGATGCAG
>JASFRE010000156.1:0-8737 GCA_050115055.1 Candidatus Eiseniibacteriota bacterium
GGCGGTGCGCGGGTCGGCGGTGCTCGGGGCGGCGGTGCGCGAGGCGGCGGTGCGCGGGACGGCGCCGGCGCCGATGCCGGCGACCGCGCCGGTGGTGCGCGGTGACCTGCCGCTGCTCGCCGCCCTCCTGCGCGCCTCGGTGGCGGCGATCGGCAACGACTCCGGGCTCACCCACCTGGCGGTTGCGGTCGGGGTGCCGGCTGTGGTCCTCTACGGGGCCACGGTGCCCGAGCTGGGCTTCCCGCCGCCTGGCCGGCACCGCATCGTCGAGCGACTCGACCTGGGCTGCCGGCCGTGCAGCGTGCACGGCGGCGCCCACTGCCCGCGCGGCGATCACGCGTGCATGCGCGGGCTCGAGGTCGAGCGGGTGCTGGCGGCCCTCGGAGACCTCGTGCCGGAGCTGCTCGACCGGGGACGCGGGGCGAACCGCGCCGGACCGGAGGTGACGGCATCCGCCGGGACGCGGGACGGAGCGGCGAGGAGCGAGGGCGAGCATGGTTGACGACGTTCGCCAGGACGAGGACGCCAGGCGCCGGGTGGCGCGCCGCCTCGACCTCGGGGGATGGGTGGTGGCAGTGCTGGCGATCGCCGTCTACGGCGCCACCGCCTACCGCACCGTGCCGTTCTGGGACGCCGGCGAGTTCATCACGACGAGCTGGATCCTCGGCATCCCGCACCAGCCATCGACCCCGCTCTACGTGCTGATCGGCCGGCTGGCGACCCTCGTGCCGGCCGGATCGATCGCGCTGCGCGTCAACCTCCTCTCATCGGTCGCCGCCGCGGTCGCCGCCCTCTTCTGCTACCTGGCGGTCGTGCGCATGGCGCTCCGCATGAGACCGCGAGCGCCGCTCGCGGCCGGCGTCGCCGGTGGCGTCGCCGCCCTGGCCTGCGCCTTCTCGAGCACGAACTGGTTCAATGCCGTCGAGGCGGAGGTCTATGCCGTGGCGAGCGCGGTCATCGCGCTGGTCATCTGGCTGGTGGTGCGGTGGCGTGACCGACCGGGAGACGACGATCGCGTGCTGCTCGTCGTCGCCTACGTGCTGGCCCTGTCGATCGGCATCCACCTCGGCACCTACCTGGTGCTGCCCGGTCTCGTGCTGCTGGTGGCGCTGACCCGCCCGCGCTCGGTGCTGAGCCGCGACGCCCTCATCGCCTGGGCGGCGGTGCTGGTGCTCTACTACCTGATCACCCAGTACTCGGACTGGCCGGTCTCGGTACGATGGCTGGTCCTCCTTGGCATCGCCGGCACCATCGTCGCCCTGACGCGGCACATGCTGAACCGGCGGTTCATCACCTGGGCGATCGTCCTGTCGCTGCTCGGCGTCTCGGTGCATCTCTTCCTGCTGATCCGCGCCGGCCTCGATCCGCCGATCAACGAGGCCGATCCGTCGACCTGGTCGACGCTCATGGACACGCTCCGCCGCAAGCAGTACCCGCTCACCGACATCTTCGTGCGCCGCGCTCCGCTCGCCTACCAGTTCGGCCACATGTTCCTGCGCTATCTCTGGGAGCAATGGCCGCTGGTCCCGGCGGCGGCCGGCAGCATCGCCGGCGGCGTCGCCGGTCTGGTGCCGATCGCCGGCCTGGTCGGCGGCGGCATCGCCCAGGCACGCCGCGACCGGCACGGCTTCTGGATGATGCTGGTGCTGCTCCTGGTCACCGGCCCGCTGCTCGTCCTCTACCTGAACTTCACCGCGCACGAGGTCCGGGAGCGCGACTACTTCTTCGCCGCTTTCTTCCAGATGGCGGCGATGTGGATCGGGCTGGGGGCGGGAGCGCTGGTCGCCATGGCCGGGCGGCGCGGCCTGGCGCGCCCGGTCGCGGCCGCCGCCGTTCTCGTGGCATTCCTGCCGCTGGCCTATGGCTGGTGGCCGCACGATCGCTCCGCGGACACGATCGCCCGCGACTACGCCCACAACATGCTGGTGCCGTTGCCGCCCGACGCCATCCTCTTCACCAACGGCGACAACGACACCTTTCCGCTCTGGTACATGCAGCACGTCGAGGGCTTCCGGCGGGACGTCCGGGTGGTCAATCTGAGTCTGCTCAACACCTCCTGGTACATCCGGCAGATACGCGACGGCAACGCGATGGCCGGGACACGGGGTGTGCCGATCGCGCTCACCGACGACCAGATCGAGATGCTGGTGCCGCGCCTCGACGAGAGCGGTCGCATCCTGATGCGGAAGGACCTGGCGGTGCGCCAGATCCTCGCCGACAACGCCTGGCGCGAGCCGGTCTACCTGGCGGTCACGGTGCCCGACCGCATGGGTCTCGACGACCAGCTCACCATGGAGTGCCTGTCACATCGCATCGCACCGCGGTCCACGGCCGAGCGCGTCGACGTCGCCACCTGCCTGAGCTGCGTCGATTCCCTGTTCACGCCGCTCCGCGGCATCCTCGACCAGGACGGCAACACCGACACCGGCCTGTGGAAGACACCGAACGAGCGCCGGCTGGTCCAGAACTACGCCGCCATCCACTTCTTCCTGGCGGTCGAGTATGACCGGCGCGGCCTGTACGAGGAGGCGCTCCGGGAGGCGTTGCGCGCCGAGGCGATCGCGCCCGGCTTCGCGGGGAACCGCCACTTCCTGGGCCTGCTCTACGAGGCGCTCGATCGCAACGACGAGGCGGAGGCGCACTACCGGCGCAGCCTGGCGCGTGATGCGGGCGACTTCCGGACGTTGCACGCGCTCGGCGATCTGCTGCTCCGTGAGGGGCGCCGTCAGGAAGCGTTGCCGCTGCTCACGCGCGCGGTCGAGCTCGCGGGACGGGACTACGTGCAACCGTACCTGAGCCTCTGTCAGGCCTACCTGGAGATCGGTCAGACACGGAAGGCGATCCAGGTGCTCGACGCCTGGCTCAGGATGCGACCGGACGACGAGGTGATTCGCCGCGAGCGGGATCGGCTGGTGCGTGAGGGCCAGGGCGCGCGGAACGCCGCGCCGCCGACCACCGCGCCCTGACCGGGACGGGGCGGCGCCCCGGTGCCGCGAGGGGCGCGCGGTCGACGCGGGCCCCGCGCGAGGAGGAGAGGATGGCATCTCGGGCCCTGGTGACGGGTGTGGCCGGCTTCATCGGGTCGAGCCTGGCCGGTGCGCTGCTCGATCGCGGCTGGGAGGTCGTCGGCATCGACTGCCTGACCGATTACTACGACGTGCGGCTCAAGGAGGCGAATCTCCGGACGCTCACCGGCGCCGAGGGTTTTCGCCTCGAGCGCGCCGATCTCTGCGAGGTCGACCTCGACCACCTGATGGACGGCGTCCGCGTGGTCTACCATCAGGCCGCCCAGGCCGGCGTGCGCGCCAGCTGGGGCCGTGAGTTCGCGATCTACACACGCCAGAACATCGACGCCACCCAGCGACTGCTCGAGCACGCCCGTGTCCTCGGGGAACGTCACGGGGGAGACGCGCCGATCGAGCGTTTCGTCTACGCCTCGTCGTCGTCGGTCTACGGGCAGGCGGACAGCTTGCCGATGCGCGAGACCGATCCGACCCGGCCGCACTCGCCGTACGGCGTGACGAAGCTCGCCGCCGAGCACCTGGCCCGCCTCTACCACGCCAACTTCGGGGTGCCGACGGTGTCGCTGCGGTACTTCACGGTCTACGGCCCGCGCCAGCGCCCCGACATGGCCTTCAACCGCTTCATCGCCGCCTTGCTCGAAGGGCGGGAGCTCGCGGTCTACGGGGACGGCGAGCAGACCCGGGATTTCACGTTCATCGACGACATCGTCGAGGCCAATCTCCTGGCCGGCGAGCGCGGTCTGCCGGGCCGTATCTACAACGTGGGCGGAGGCTCGCGGGTGACGCTGCGCCACTGCCTCGATACGCTCATGGAGCTGGTGGGGCAGGGGACGATCCGCCACGAGGCCGCGCGGCATGGTGACGTCCGTCACACGTTTGCCGACCCGAGCCTGGCACGACGGGAGCTCGGCTGGGAGCCCGGGGTCGAGCTCGAGGACGGGCTCCGCCGCCAGATCGCCTGGCAGCGGGCCTGCCTGACCGGCCCCGACCGCGGCGCGGGCTGATCGCACCCGGGCGCGAGGGGTGATAGGATACGCGCTGCGCGCGCCCCGGCGGCCGCGACGCGAGGCCGGGAGCGCCCCGGCGCCAACGACGCCGAGCAGGATGATGAGCGTATTCCCCGACGACAGCCAGCCGGCGGCTCGCACCGCCCCCGGGCGATCGGCCGACGCCCCGCAGACGCTCGATCTGTCGGTCGTGGTGCCGGTCCTGAACGAGGCCGAGAGCGTCCCCGAACTCGTCTGCCGGCTCACCGAGGTGCTCGCCGCCACCGAACGCTCGTTCGAGATCCTGTTCGTCGACGACGGTTCGACCGACGGCACCTTTGCCGCCGTCGCGCAGGCGCGCGCCGGCGAGTCGCGGGTCCGCGGCGTCCAGCTGCGCCGCAACTACGGCAAGTCGGCGGCCCTGGCGGTCGGCTTCGCCGAGGCCCGCGGAGCGGTGATCGTCACCATCGACGGTGATCTGCAGGACGAGCCAGCTGCGATCCCCGATCTCCTGGCACGACTCGACCAGGGCTACGACCTGGTCTCGGGCTGGAAGCAGCGACGGCAGGATCGCTTCACCAAGCGCTGGACCTCACGACTCTTCAACCTGGTGACGCGGCGCGTGAGCGGCCTCGAGCTCCACGACTTCAACTGCGGTCTCAAGGCCTACCGGCGCGAGGTGACACGCGCGATCGAGGTCTACGGCGAGCTGCACCGCTACCTCCCGGCGCTGGCCCACTGGTCCGGCTTCCGGGTGACGGAGGTGCCGGTCGTCCATCACCCGCGCCGGCACGGGATCACCAAGTTCGGGCGCGCGCGCTACCTGAACGGGTTGCTTGATCTGGTGGCAGTCATGTTCCTGAACGCCAAGGCACGCAGCCCGATCCACGTCTTCGGGCGGCTGGGGATGGCCTCGGGCATCGCTGGCACGCTCATCGAGCTGATCTTCGTGGCGCAGTGGCTGGCGGGCGCACCGATGCGCGTGCGACCGCTCATGCTGTTCGGCGTCGGCCTCATCATCCTCGGGGTGCAGTTCGTCTCGATCGGCCTGCTCGGCGAGCTCATCGCACGCAACCAGGCGCGGGAGACGGCGCCGATCCGCGAGCGTCTCGGATGATGCGGCACGGCGACAGTGCCCCCCCGGACGGGGCGGTGCGGGGTGACGCGGCGGCGGGAACCGTGCCGGCCGGCGCGACGACGGGTGCGGCGCCGGCCGGCGAGCCGACCGATGCGGCGCCCGACAGTGGGACCACGGGTGCGGCGCCGGCCGGCGAGGGGACGCGGGACACGGGCCCGGACGCCGCCGGGTTGCCACGCGTCCTCCTCGTCGTCGTGCACTGGAACGGGCTCGATGACTCGACGCGCTGTCTTCAATCGCTCGCCCGGCTGACCTACCCGGCGCGACAGCTCCTGGTGGTCGACAATGCCTCGAGCGACGGCTCGGGCGCCGAGCTCGCCCGCCGCTTCCCCGATATCGAGATCTTCCGGAGCCCCGAGAACCGGTTCTACGGCGGCGGTGCCAACCTCGGTTTGCGGCGCGCGCTGTCGGGCGGTTTCGATCACGCGATCCTCCTCAACAACGACACGGAGGTGGCCCCGGACCTGGTCGAGCGCCTGGTCGAGGTCGCCGACGGCACGCCGAACGTCGGGCTCGTCGGTCCCAAGATCTTCCACGCCGACCAGCCGGAGCTCATCTGGTCGGCCGGCGGGCGCATCGAATACTGGCGCGGCATGATGCACCATCTCGGTCTGCGCCAGCCTGACGGGCCGGCCTTCGCCGTCGAGCGCGAGGTCGACTACCTGACCGGCTGCTGCCTGATGGTCGCCCGGCGGGTCATCGTCGAGGTCGGCTACCTGGACACGACGTATCAGATGTACTCGGAGGATGCGGACTACTGCGTGCGGGCCCGCGATCTCGGCTTCGGCGTGCGCTTCGCGCCACGCGCCCGGGTTTGGCACCGGGTCTCGGCCGCCTCGGGGGGCGGCTTGACGCCGTACAAGATGTACCACCGGGTGCGCTCGAATCTCATGTTCCTCCGGCGCCACGCCCGCCCTTATCACTGGCTGACGATTCCGCTATCGTTACCCTTCGAGTTCATGCGCTTCGCCGTGCGCCGTGATGGTGGCCGGCGCCGCGGTGTGCTGGGTGCCGGGCTGCGCGCGCTCCTCGACCTGGTGCGACGGGCGCCACGACGGGCGCCATGACCGCGACGCTCCGGGTCCTGCACGCGGCGGCGGAGATCGCGGGGCAGCCGGCGCTCCTCTGTCGCGGTCTCCGCGCGCGCGGGATCGACGCCCGCTCACTGGCCTTCGGCACGACCTGGCAGCGCTACCCGAGCGATGTCCGCATCGATGGTGGCGGGGTGTTCGGTCTCCTGCGGCGGATCCGGGCGCTCGTCGAGCACGGACGCGGGGTCGATATCCTGCACCTGCACTTCGGGACCTCGTTCCTGCCACGCCTGGTCGACCTCGGCTGGTTCAGGCGGCGCGGCACCCACGTCGTCTTCCACCATCACGGGTGCGACGTGCGGCCACGGGCCACGATGCTGGCGAACCACGCCGTGTCGGCCTGCAGCGAGTGTCCGGTCTACTGTTCGCCGGTGCGACAGCAGCGCGTGCGGCGCGCGGCGGCTCGCCACGGCGCGCTCGAGATCGTCTCGACGCCCGATCTCCTCGAGGTGGTGCCCGGCGCCGTGCACCTGCCGGTCGCCATCGACGTCCCGGCGTGGGAGGCGCTGCGCCGGCAGGCCGCCGCCACCGACGGCACGGAGTGGGTGGTGCTGCACGCGCCCAGCGAGCCGTCGATCAAGGGGACGCGGCACGTCGTGGCGGCAGTCGAGGCGCTCGCTCGCGAGCACCCCGACGTGCGCCTCGAGCTGGTACAGGGCCTGCCGGCCGCCGAGGCGCGGCGGCGATTCGGAGTGGCGACGGTGGTGGTCGACCAGCTGCACATGGGATGGCACGGGCTGTTCGCGGTCGAGGCGATGGCACTCGGCAAGCCGGTGCTCTGTTACATCCGTCCCGATCTGCGTGACCATCGTCCGGGGCTGCCGGTCGTGCCGACGACGCGCGAGACGTTGCTCGACGACCTGCGAGCCCTCCACGACGACGCGCCGCGGGCCGAGCGCCTCGGCACCGCCGGTATCGCGTACGCCGAGCGCGAGCACGGTCTGGAGCGCATCAGCGCGCGGCTCGCCGGACTCTACGAGGAGCGCGTGCTGGGGGTGCGAGCGTCGTGAACGAGGCGGGCAAGCCGACCACGCCGGCGGACGGCGCGTCGACGTCCGGTGCCCCGGGCGAGCCGGAAGCGGCTCTCACCATCGGGCCCGAGATGTCCGTGCCGGCGGCACCGGGGCCATCGGTCCAGCGACGGGTCAAGGGGCTGACCAAGGACTCCATGGTCTACGGCCTCGGCATGGCCGGCCAGAAGCTCGTCGGCCTGATCCTGCTGCCCGTCCTGACCCGCATCTTCGAGCCGGCCGAGTACGGGGCGATCACCCTCATCACGCTGCTGATGCTCATGGCCTCGTACTTCGTGGTGATGGGCAATGACACCGCGCTCCTGCGCTTCTACCACGACACGACCGACGAGTCGGAGCGGCGGCGGGTGGCGGCGCTCGGCTTCGGTTTCCGCGCTGCGGCCTCGCTGGTGCTGGCGCTGGCGCTGCTGCCGTTCTCCGGCGCCGTGTCGCGGCTCATCTTCGGCTCGAACGCCTACGCGTCCTACATCTTCCTGTCGATTCTCAACCTGCCCTTCGCGACCGCGGTCAAGTTCTACATCGATCTCCTGCGAGTGCGCCTCAGGCCAGGCGAGTTCGCCGCCCTGTCGCTCGGCAACCTGGGGCTGATCGCGGCGCTCACGATCTGGATGTGTCCGGGGGTGATCGACGTCGAGGTGCCGATCATCGGCGGTCATGTCATGCTCGCCGGTCGCGACATGGGCATGCTGGGCGTCTTCGCGGCCCGCCTGGCCGCCGATGTCGTCTTCACCGTGGTGGGGCTCATCTGGACGTTTCGCGACTACATGCGCCCGCGGTCGTTCCAGCCGCTCGTCGACATGCTGCGCTTCGGGTTGCCACTGGTGCCGGTGGGGATCGCGCAGTGGGTCCTGGCCTATGCCGACCGCTTCATGCTGAAGGAGTTCGTGTCGCTCGATCAGGTCGGGCCGTACGAGGTCGGTGCGAAGGTGTCGTCGTTCATGATGCTCTTCGTCGCCGCCTTCCAGTACGCCTGGGGACCCTTCGCGATCTCGATCTGGCGCGAGGCGAACGCCCGCGCCACCTACGCGAAGGTCTTCTCGCTCTACATCTTCGTCGCCGGGCTGATCGGCCTCCTGGTGACGGGTCTGGCGCGCGAGTTCCTGCAGCTCGTGACCACGGGCCACTACGTGCACGGCTACCGCATCTCCGGCTTCCTCGTGTTCGCGGCCATGGCGCACGGTGCGTTCTACGTCCCGGCCAGCGGTCTGCAGATCGTCAAGCGCACCGCCTGGATGGGGGCGGCGGCGATGATCGGCGCCGGGCTCAACATCGTGCTCAACCTGCTGCTCGCCGGACCCTTCGAGGTCTTCGGGGTGGCGACGGCCACCCTGATCTCGCAGATCGTCGCCACGCTGATCCTCTTCGCGGTGGCGCAGCGCTGCTACCCGGTGCCCTACCAGGTGGTGCGTACCGGGCTGGCCTTCACCTGGGCGCTGGGCCTGGCCGCGGTCTCGATCTACGTCGGGCG
>JASFRE010000157.1:0-8726 GCA_050115055.1 Candidatus Eiseniibacteriota bacterium
GAAGAAGGCGAGGGCAAGAAGAGCGCGAAGCAGGCGGAGACGCCGCGCCGGGAGTCGCCCTACGACGTCGCTCCCGTGCTGGGTCCGGGTGCCGCGCCCTTCGCCGCGGGGCACGACCAGGGGACGTCGGTGGAGATGCGGCCGGTGGACCTGGCGGACTGGCTCGCGCCGTTCCTTCCCCCCGGCACCGCCAAGCCCGACGACGAGCAGATCGAACGGGCCGACGAGCGGCTGCGCCGCTTCCTGCCCCGGGGCACGTTCCTGCGGCTGGAGCTCGACCCCCAGCTGTGGCTCGCCTGGGGGCTGCCCGACACGCTCCCCGCGCTCGCCCGCGCCCGCGACGCCCTGGTGGCCGAGCCCCCGGCGGAGGTGGCGGCGCGCTGGGCCGACCTCGAGCGGCTGCACCTCGGCGGGCTGCTCTGGCCCGAGGCGGCGGGGCGCATCGCGCGCACCGCCTACGTCACCCGCGAGCGGGTGGAGCGGGGCCAGGTGATCCTGTTCCTCGACGACCCCGAGTACCGCGCCTGGACCCTCGGCACCCGGCGCCTGCTGACCAACGCCGTGCTGTACGGCCCGGGCCTGGGCACGAGCTGGTCCGCGCCCTGGTGACTCCAGCGCGACCTCCGCCGGAGGGCTACCCTGGAGAGAGGCACACGACGGAGGTGGACCATGGAACCGATCGCCGTGAACGCGTCGGACCGCCCCTGGGAGCCCGTCGACGGTGTTCCCGGAATGAAGCGCAAGGTGCTGCGCCGTGGCCAGGACCAGCGGCCGCGGGTGGCGCTGCTGAAGCTAGCCGCGGGATTCGAGCACGACGCCCACGCCCACGAGCGCGCCGAGAACCACTACGTGCTCGAGGGGATGTACGAGTCCCAGGGGCGCGAGTATCCGGCGGGGAGCTACCGCTACGTCCCGCGGCAGGCGGAGCACGGACCGTTCCGCTCCGCCGCCGGAGCGACGTTGCTGGTGGTGTGGGAGGACTGACGGGCGCCGCGACGGAAGTCAGGCGGACGACCGGTCTTCGCGCGGGTCGCGGCCGAGCAGGTCGAAGTCGCCGTCGAGCACGCGGCGCAGCTTTCCGGTGCGCCAGCCGCGCACCACGTCGCGCACCAGGGGCGATGGCTCTTCCCGGTAGCGGCGCACGATGTTGAGCGCGCTGTCGCCGTCCGCCGCCAGCGCCTCCCGCGCCTGCGCCGCCAGGCCGCCGCTGCCGTCGGCGGGCGGGGTCTCCGGCTGCGGCTCCACCCGGACCCGGGCCGCGACCTTGTGCACGCGCTTGCCGCCGGTGGGCACCTCGAGCAGGTGCAGGCCCTGCTCCGGACGCAGGATCGGGAAGGCGGCGTAGCCGCCGATCCCCAGCAGCACGCGGTACGGATCGCCTGCGGCGCTCGCCTCTAGCACCTCGCACTGCATGCGCCGCTTGTCGGCCCACGATCGGTACATGTCGGCGATGCGGCGGGCGAACGTGTCGGCGGACTGCGACGGCGTCCCCGTCTCGCTCCAGCCTTCCACCAGCAGGAACGCCTCATGGGGCTCGCCGCCGCGGACGCCGCGGCAGGCGGCGTCGAGCAGGTGCAGCTGCGACGCAAGCCGCCCCACGAGCTCCCGTGGATAGCGTTCGCGGGTCGGCGTCCCGTAGGCGGCCAGCCGCTCGAGCAGCGAGCCCGCGGTGCGCAGGCCGGCCTCGATGCGATCGAGGTACTCGATGTTGCCCAGCACCGAGAACCGCTCGGCGCGGTGCCAGAACTCCGGCAGGTGGGTCTTCTCGAGGTCGTCGTGCTTGGCGCGCTGCCAGGCCTCGTCCTCGACGGTGGCGCGCAGCAGCTCGAAGACGCCGCGCAGGGCGACGATCTCCTCGGGGCGCCCGCGGGGGTCGAGGGCGATGCGGCCCAGCGAGACCGCCTCGCCCTCCACCGGCTCCGCCTCGCCGAGTTCCCCGGCTCCGGGCGCATCTCCGGACGCGTCGGGCGCGTCGGGATCGACGAACTCCGCCACCAGCTCGTCGCCCTCGGCGCGCACGAACAGGAACTGGTCCCCCTCGGGGTACTGGTGGGTGACGATGGTGGTGGCGAGCGGCGCCAGCACGTAGCGCTCCACCGCGCGCCTGAGCGGCCGCGCGCCCAGGTCGGCGGTGAAGCCCCGCTCGAGCAGGAACTCGAGCGCGCTCGCGTCCCACTCCACCGCCCAGGCGCGATTGCGCAGGCCGCGGCGACGGAAGGCCTCGACGAGCTCCTTGCGCAGGATCTCGCGCATCGTCTCGCGACCGAGCGGGCGGAACACCACCACGCGGTCGATGCGGTTGAGGAACTCCTTGCGGAACGAGCGCTCCACGGCCCGCGTCACGATCGAGGCGTTGAAGCGGCCGGTGGCGTCCGAGAAGCCCAGGCTGGCGCCGCTGGGGATCACGCTGCCGAGGTTCGAGGTCATGATGACGATGGCGTTGCGGAAATCGGCGGTGTTGCCCGCGCGGTCGGTGAGCCTGCCGTCGTCGAACACCTGCAGGAACAGGTCCCAGATGTTGGGGTGCGCCTTCTCGAACTCGTCGAGCAGCACCACCGAGAACGGCTGCTTGCGGATCTCGTCGGTGACCGCCTCGGCGCGCTCCTCCGAAGGTCCGCCGGACGACGACGGGCCGCCGATGATGCGGTTGAGCGACTCCGCGTCCTGGAACTCGCTCATGTCGAGCCGCACCATCCGCTCCGCCGACCCGAAGAGGAACTCGGCGAGCGCCTTGGCGATCTCGGTCTTGCCGGTGCCCGTGGGGCCGGCGAAGAGGAACACGCCGAACGGCCGCGTGGGGTCGGTCACCCCCGCCTTGATCATCGCCACGCGCTCGACCAGCGTGTCGATCGCCTCGGGCTGCCCCATCACCTTCTTCGCGAAGCGCTCGCGCAAGCCGGCGAGGTCGAGGCCTTGCCGCTCGTCGAGCACCGTGGCGGGGAGCCCCGTCAGGCGCCCCAGCGCCTCGATCACGTCGTCGAGCCCCAGCTGGCCCGCTGCCTGCGGGCGCTCGGCGAGCACCCGCGTGCGGGCGAGGTCGAGCAGGCGCAGGAGGTTTCCCGGGGCCGCTCGGTCGCCGAGGTATTGCTGCGCCAGCATCCACGACTCGCCCAGCGTGGCCGCACTCACCACCGGCCGGGCGGGATCCTCGGCGACCGCCGCGGCCCACTGCCCGGCCAGGTCGAGGGTCTCCGACTCGGGGAGCGGGTCGACGCGGTGGGTCTCGAGCGCGGTCAGCACCCGCGGCTTGCTCTGCACCAGCCGCTCGTAGGCGCCGGGGCGCGTCTCGCCAATGAGGGTCACGTCGCCACGTTCGATGTAGGGCACGAGGAAATCGAGCGCTCCCATCGGGCCGTACTGATGCCGGCCCGAGAGCGCCAGCATGTGGAAGTCCTCCACCACCCACAGCACGCGGCGGCCCGAGATACGGTCGAGCAGCTCGCGCAGACGCTCCTCGAGCTGGCCGATGTAGATCATCCCGGCGATCAGCTCGGCGTGCCCCGCCTGGAAGATCACCCAGCCCTGCTCGGCGAGCCTGCGCGCCACGCCGAGCATCGCCGCGCTCTTGCCCACACCGTGCTCGCCGATCAAGAGCGCCGAGCGGCTCGGCGTACGGGTCAGCAACGCGCAGAGCTGCTCGACGTGCCGCTGGAGGGAGTCGTGCGGGAGGATCGGGCCGTCGAGGGTGGCGTCGCCCGGGCCGGCCCAGACGCGGCCGACGCCGTCGAGCCACTCGCGGTCGATGTGCTGCGCGCGCCAGCGTGCCAGCTCGTCGCGAAGCCCGGCGGCGAGTTGCTTCGGCATGCGCTCGAGCAGCTCCTTCAGGGCGTCGGCGTCGGCGTCGCCCAGGTTTTCCCTGGCCTTGCCGAAGGAGGGCTTCTCGCCGCGAGCCGCACGGCTCTCCAGGAACTCCCGCAGCACCCGGGTGTTCATCGGGTGCGTCCAGCTCTCGTCCAGGCGCACGAGCACGCGCCCGATGACCTCCTCGCCCGCCGGGGTCAGCGCGTCGACGGCGCGCAAAGCGAACCAACGCGACCAGGGGACGAAATCGTTGACGTGATCCAGGATGCGCTCGCGCACGTCGGTCTCGTCGTTGCGGCGCTTGAGCGCGTCGAGGGCCAGGATGGCGAGCAGGGCGTTGTCGCCGGTGTAGTACCCGAGCAACGTTTCGACGGAGATCGACGGGCGCGTCAGGATCGACACGCCCTCGAGGAACAGCGGCTGCTCCAGGATCTCCTTCGGATGGTGCGCGCCCTGATAGACCGGCATGAGCTGCTCGGCGATCGAGCGAAGCTCCTGCGCCACCCCGGCGGGCGGACCCTGGGACCCGCCGTGCGCGGGCGCGTCGCCGCCGTTGCCGCCGTTGCCCGCACCGGAACTCTCGCCGGAGCTCTCGCCGATCGACGGACCGGCGGCGAAACCTCCGCCACCCCTCGAGAGTCGCCGCAGCGAGTAGCCAACGACGCCGACGAGCGCCAGCATCATGAAGATCGAAATCGCGTCCTGCATCACGGGACCCCGGAAGCGCCACCCTGTTTGGGCCCAGTATAGCGACCGGGGCGCCGCGTCAGCGTCGTAGCACCTCCGCGACCATGGCGGCGACGCTGCGCTCGGACTCCTTGGGCGACGACGCGAAGCGCTCGGCGAACTCCTGCGCGAAGGCGTCGGGGAAGACCTCTTCCCTGCCGGCCTCGATCCCGTCGAGGATCGCGGACGCCACCTCGGCGGCCGATGCCTTCTCCATCGGCAGGTCCTCGGCCATGTCGGTGTCCACCGGGCCGGGGTAGACGCCGTGGACCGCCGTGCCCTGCTTGGCGAGCAGCACCCGCGCGGCCTGGGTCAGCGAGTGCGAGGCCGCCTTCGACGCGCTGTACGTGGTGAAGATCGGGAAGCTCGTCAATCCGCTGACGGAGAGCACGTTCACCAGTGCGCCGCCGCCGTTCTCGCCGAGGATCGGAGCGAAGCGCTGGACCAGGCGCAACGGGGCGAAGTAGTTCACCTCCATCTCCTCCCGGGCACGGTCGACCACGTCCGCGGCCACGAGCGCCCGGGGCGCGGCCACCCCCGCGTTGTTGACCAGCAGGCGCACGTCGCCGGCACGCTCCGCGGCGGCGGCGACCTGTTCCGCGTCGGTCACGTCGAGCCGCAGCGGCTCGAGCCGGCCGGCGTGCCGCTCCTGCAGCTCGGTGAGCGACGAGGTGTCGCGCGCCGCGGCCCAGACCCTGGCGGCGCCGCGGTCGAGCAGCGATTCCGCGATGGCGCGGCCGATGCCGCGATTGGCGCCGGTGACCAGCGCGACGGTTCCGTCGATCTTCGTGCCCACGCGCGACCTCCGTGTTCCAGCGGGAATGCCTCATGCTAGTGCCGGGCGTTCGCGCGTCAAGAGGAGCGGACGTTCCGCGGTATAGTCGCGCGGAGTCCGGAGCGAGGGAGGAAGATCCATGGCCGCCATCGACTGGGCCGAGTCGCTCGCCGCGGCGCGAGAGCGAGCCGCGGCGGAAGGCAAGCTGCTGCTGACCTACCTGCTCGCACCCGGCTGACTGGGCTGCCGACGCATGGATGCCGTGACGTATCCGCACGAGTCCGTCATCGACGCGGTGAGCAAGAGCTTCGCGCCGTTCAAGATCGACATGCTGGCCCGCCACCCGGACTTCAAGGAAGCCTGCGCCGGCAGGCGTGTGATGTGGGGACCCACCCTCGTCGTCGCGGACGCGCGGGGCAGCGAGATCCGTCGCTGGACGGGCTGGCTCCCGCCGCGCTCGTTCGTCGCCGAGCTCGAGTTCTGCTCGGCCCTCGCGCTCCACAACCGGGGCAAGTTCGCCGAGGCGCTGGCGGGCTTCGACGCCCTCGCCAACTCGGCGACCGGCACCGAGATCCACGCCGAGGCGATCTACTGGCAGGGCATCTCCGGCTACATGGCGGGCGGGCAGGACTGGGAGGCGCTCGGCCGCTCGTGGCGGCGGCTGGTGGCCGAGTTTCCGGGTCATCGCTTCGCCACCCACGCCGCGGTGATCGAGGACCGTCCGTCCGGGGACTGAGGCGGCCTCAGCTCGGATCGCACGCGTCCCCGATCCCGTCGCCGTCCGTGTCCTCCTGGCCCGGGTTGGGAGTCTGCGGGCAGTTGTCGACGCTGGTCTGCAGCGTCAGCCGGGGCACCAGGACCAGGTCGGTGGAGTCGGTCGCCCGGTTCCACACGCCGATCGCCAGGGTGTTGGTGCCGTCGACGAGCGGCGCCGTCGCGACGACCTCGGGCGTGCCGAAGTCGGGTGCGCTGCCGTTGCTCGACTCGTGCGACTCGGCCGCCGTGTTCCAGTCCACCGCTCCGGCGGCTGCGAGCTCCGGCGAACGGAAGACCTCGTCGCCGTTGATCCAGACCAGGTAGCCGTCGTCCCAGTCGCACTCCATCAGGGCGCGCTGGATCGCCGCAGCGTCGGCCACCTCGAAGGTGGCGCGGGTGTAGACCGAGGCCGTACCCGACGGCACGGGCGTCGCGATGAGGTCGACGGCCTGGCCATCGTCGTCGTAGCCGACGCCGTAGCTTCCGACGGGCCACGACGCGACGGAGAACGCCGCATCGACCCAGTCGGTGCCGATGCCCGGATCCGACAGGTTGGCGAGGTAGCGCATCGCCGTTCCCTCGGTGACGGCCACGGTCTCCTCGTCGCAGACGCCGTCGCCGTCGGGGTCGGTCGCCGGGTCGGCGCAGGCCACGCAGCCGGGGTCGGGGTTTCCGGGACACGGGTCGCAGGCGTCGCCCACACCGTCGCCGTCGCCGTCGAGCTGGGCCGGATCCGGGTCGGCCGGGCAGTCGTCGCACACGTTGCCCACGCCGTCCCCGTCGCCGTCCGCCTGCGCGGGATCGAAGTCGAGCGGGCAGTCGTCGTCGGGACAGGTGCTGGCCGGGAAACCCGGGTCGCCGAAGCCGTCGCCGTCGACATCGGTGCAGTCGTCGCACAAGTCGCCGAGTCCGTCTCCGTCGAAGTCCGCCTGGTCGAGGTTGGACTGCAGCGGGCAGTTGTCCACGTCGCCGCAGACGCCGTCGCCGTCCGCGTCGTTGGCCGGGTCGGCGGGGCACGGGTCGCAGAGATCGCCGATGCCGTCGGAGTCCGCGTCGGCCTGGTCGGCGTTGGGGACGTCGGGACAGTTGTCGGTGGTACAAGTGCCGGGGAAGCCGGGATCGCCGAACCCGTCGCCGTCGGTGTCCGTGCAGTCGTCGCACGCGTCGCCGACCATGTCGCCGTCGCTGTCGCGGTTGCTCGGATCGTGGACGAGCGGGCAGGTGTCGCAGGCGTCGCCGAGGCCGTCGAGATCCCCGTCCGCTTGTGCCGGATTCGGTGACAGCGGGCAATTGTCATCGATGTCGTCGACACCGTCGCTGTCGAGGTCGGCGCCGATGGCGGGGCACGGCACGTCGAGTGGCCTTTCGCCGAAGGCGCCGGACCCCAGCGACCCGTGGCCGTCCGCACACGAGTTGCGGCCACCCACCAGGTAGTAGAACGTCTCGGCCGGCCCCGGCAGCTCCGGATCGACGTGGCGGGTGTCGGGCACCTCGGTGGCGTGGCAGGTGTGGTCGTAGAAGAACGCGCTCGCGCCCGCGCGAGTGCCGCGGTACACGTCGAACACGTTGGCCTGGAGCATGTTGTCCCAGGTCAGCTCGTACTTCGTCGGGCCCAGACGCACACTGTCGCCGAGCTCGCCGGGCAGGTCCCAGACACTGTTGACCAGCGGCGCGCAGTCGGCAAGGTCGTCGACGCCGTCGTTGTCGTCGTCGGCGTCGAGGCAATCGACCGTGGTGTCGCCGTCGCTGTCGACGTCGGAGACGCCGCAGCCGCAGATCCCGGGATCGGTCTTGAGCGGATCGGCCGGGCAGCCGTCGAAGCAGTCGGAGACCCCGTCGCCGTCCGTATCCGGACCCTCGTCGATCTCGCCGTAGCCGACGTCTCCCGGACACTGATTGTCCTGACCGTCGCAGATCTCGGGGGCTCCGGGATAGACGTCGGGATCGCCGTCGTCGCAATCGCCGCAGACGATGGTGACGCCGTCGAGATCGGCATCGGTGCCGACGATGAACAGGCCGTCGTCGATGTTGGCGGAGACGGCGCCGCCGTTGACGACACCCTGGACGAGATCGAGCGGCGTGTCGTCGCCGAGGAAGCCGAGCACGTCGAAGGAGACCTCGGCGATCGCCCCCGTGCCGACCAGCGGCGTCGCACAGGTCAAGGTGATGTCGACGCGCCCGGTCGCGGCGTCGATGACGTCGGTCTCGCCGCAGCCGGTCGAAAGCGGCGTCGTGCGCACGGCCGTGGCCTGGAGCAGGCTCGTGTCGTAGGCGAGGGTCAGATCGACGTCGGTGAAGCCGTCCGCCGGCGCGGCCAGCACCGGCACCCACGCCGAGCCGCCGGTGGGGCCGGATGCGCAGTCGGGCAGGCCGAGCGTCGTGTCGGCCACGACGATGTCGACGCGGCCGTCGGTGGCCGTCGAGGGGATCGAGCCCTCGTTGAGGTTGGCGTACTGCCAGGTCAGGTCGGTGCCCGTCCCCGCGGCACCGACGGCGGCAAAGGTGACCCACACCACGTCACCGCTCCCGGAAAGGGGCTGTGAGTTGAACAGCGCCAGGTAGACCTCGCCGGCGATGGCGAGGTTGGGAACCAGCGTGAAGTCGCTGGTGAAGCCGGTCGTGTAGGCCGCGACCGGCTGGAGCACGGTGGGGTCGTAGGTGAAGGCCA
>JASFRE010000158.1:0-8701 GCA_050115055.1 Candidatus Eiseniibacteriota bacterium
TCCGGCTCATCGGTCGAACCTTGCCGCATCTCCTCTCGCGCCGTCCCTGAGCCACAGCGCCTCGACCCTCGCCGGCCCGAGCGCGTCCGGGCCAGGTCGGTCGGTTCAAGTCCCGCTTGAAGACGCAACTCACCTTTTCGTAATTAATTACAGCTGCCAGACAGCGTGCGTACGGCGCGCGTAAATGTCAAGTCGCCTTTTTGCAACTGGTTATGTCTGTCCATGGCATGCGACCGACCGGTCAGCGCTCCCTATGCCTTCCGGTAATAATCGAGGTTTGCATCACAATTGAATGTCGAAAGGTCACTTGTAGCATTGCGCCGTTCTTGTTCTTTGACGCCCTGGCGGGTGCCCCCTATCGTGACCTCGTCGCTGGATTGGGTGACTGCCATCCCGCGCGCAACGGCCACCGCCGACGCCCAGACCCACGCCACACGGCGCGGGAAGGCGGGCGGGGGCCAAGCGGTCCGGTGGTTGCCGGTGCGACAGGGGCGACATGCAGAGGGTGCCGGGAGACCGGCAGCAGGTGTCCCCGGGTCGAGGTGGTTGCCGTCCGCGTGAGGGACGGGTGTGGTGGTGGTCCGTGCAGCTGCGTTCGGGGAACGAGCGCACGGCGGTGGTGAGGCACGTGGCAATGGGCTGTGGGGTTGGGACAACTGAGCGTCAGCGCGGCGCCATCCTGCTGCCGGCCATCCTGGCCATCGGTGCCCTGCTGGGGATCGGCGCGCTCGCGGTCGATCTCGGCGTGCTGGTCGCCGGCCGCACGCAGCTGCAGACCGCCGCCGATGCCGCCGCCCTGGCGGCCGCCAAGGAGCTCGCCTTCGGGCGCGTCGACCTCGCGGTGGGGCGCGCCATCGACTACGCCGCCCAGAACGAGACCCTCGGAGACCCGGTCGAACTCGATCGTCTCGACGACGTCGACGTCGGCTACTGGTCCTACCTCGAGCACGCCTTCACGGCCGATGCCGCAGCGCCCAACGCCGTGCGCATCACGGCCCGGCGACTCGCCGAGCGACACAGCGGCATCACCACCTGGTTCGGCCACCTGTTCGGAGTCTCCGAGATCGACGCCGGGGCGCGGGCGACCGCCGTGGCGCTGCCTCGCGACGTGGTGGTCATCATCGACCGCTCGGGCGACATGGGCGCCGACCCGGTCTGCTGCGGCAATCCGGACGATCCGCCGATCTTCGCCGCGCGGGCCGCCGCCGCGTCCTTCTTCCGCGACCTGTCGGTGTCGACCCTGCCCGAGCGCGCCGGCCTGGTGACCTACGCGTTGCAGGCCGAGGTGCCGGTGCCGATCGGGTCGCTCGATCAGAACCTCCGCGCGTTGCTGACCGCCGCCGAGACCATCGATGCCGCGCCGTGCGGCGTCGAGGGCTCGACCTCGACCGGGACCGCGCTCGATGTCGGGCGCCACCTGTTCGACGATCTGGAGCGTCAGGACGACGGTCCACCCGGTACACCGATGATCGTCCTCTTGTCGAACGGCGTCGCCAACCGTGACAGTACGCTCGGCTCGAGCTGGGGCGAGGAGGTGTTCGCCGATCCCTTCGATCCCGGCACCTGGCCGGAGTCCTGGCACTACGCCGTCCGTGCCGCCATGCGCGCCGGTGACGCCGGGATCGCCGTGCACACCATCGTGCTCGGTCTGACCGACCCCGACGACCCGGCGTGCGCGCGCACGCGCGACCTGTCGCCCCTCGAGCGCGAGCGCTACGAGGAGCTCAAACGCCAGCTGATGCGGGCGATCGCCGACGTGAGCGGCGGCTTCGCCCTGGAGGCCCCCACTCCGGACGACCTGAGCGTCGCGTTCGGCGAGCTGTCGAAGCTCGTGCGGGTGGCGCTCGTGGAATGACGACGTCCGGCCGGCCGCGGCGCGCGCGTGGAACGAGCCGCGCGCCCCGGCCGGCGATCGGACGACAGACCGACGACCGACGACCGGCGGACGGCCCGTGACGGGCCGGGGAGCCCGAACAGGATCCGCCGGGAGCGCCAGGCGCCGAGGGCGCCGGCCAGGACGCTGGGCCCCAGACGGGGCAGGCGCCGCCAGACCGAGGCTCCCCGATTGTGCCCCGCAGTGCCCCTGATGTGACGACGTCTCGAGCGCGTCCAGCCGCAGGACGCCGGCAGACGTGCCGAGAAGTGCCCCACCAAGACAGTCCGTGGCGTGCTGCGTGCTCGCCGCGGCACACGCCGGGTGCGCGCGTCGCGCGCTGCCGGCAGCGATCGCCCGGAAGCTCATGACCGCCTGCGGACCCGCGACGCGGGTTGCCACCGGTCGGCACGCGTTGCCGATCGCAGGGAGCCCGTGACGAGGCGCCGCGAGGCGCGCGACCCATGTGTGACCGGAAGAGGCGCAGGCCTCCCGAGGAGGATCTCGAGATGATGTGGTGGATCCGTTGCGAGAACTGGTTGCGACGGCCCTTCCTGCAGCAGCGGGAACACGGGGCCGCCTTCACCGAGTACGCGCTGCTCCTGGCGCTCGTCGCGGTCGGCGTGATCGTTGCCGTGACCGCGTTCCGGGATCAGCTCGGCTCGATCTTCGACAGCATCACCAACAGGCTCGCGAGCGCCGGCGGCGGCTGAACGAGCCGTCCGCGGTGAACCGCGAGGAGAGGACGCGCACCATGCGTGTTCGCATCCAGAAAACCGGCACCGATCGAGGCGACCGTGTGGTGCGTCGCCGGCACGGAGGTGCGAGGCGACGCAGGTTGGGGGAGCGTGGGGCGGCTCTGGTGGAGTTCGCGCTGGTGGTGGTGCTCCTGCTTCCTCTCCTGCTCGCCATCGTCGAGTTCGGGCGCGCCTGGTTCACGGTGCACGTGATCCAGTCGGCGGCTCGGGAGGGGGCGCGCGTCTGCGCGATGTCGATGGGAAGCTACGAGCTCCGCATCCAGGAGGCGACGCGCCGCATGGACACCGTCCTCGACGTAGCCGGTCTGGAGAACACGCGGTTCGCGTTCTCCGACACGATGGCGTGGGGGTTCGGTCACCCGATCCAGGTCGAGGTGTTCCAGCCCTTCACGAGCATCGCGGGGCCGATCTTGCCGGCACTCCAGGGAGGTCTCGAGCTCAAGGGCTCGGCGGTCTTCAACCAGGAGCTGCCCAAACTGCCGTAGGGGAACGAGGGTGCGACCGGCCCGGGATTGGGAGGTGTCAGTCGACGGGACCGGCCGGTTCGCCGGGGTGCGGATCGCGAGAGGATCGCACCCCCTCGTTCCCCACGATGATCGGGAGATATCGCCATGCTGGCCAAAGCACGGTACGTGATTCTGCTCGCCATCGTCTTCGGACTCCTGGCCAGTTACTCGGTCTATCGCTACCTGCTGCGCTACGACGCGATGGTCGAGGCCAAGGAGATCGTCACCTCGGACGTCGTGGTCGCCGCGCACGACGTCGAGGGGGGGCGCAAGCTCGGCGAGGAGGACGTCGAGGTGGTGGCGTGGCCGATCGAGCTGGTGCCGCAGAACCACTTCGCCAGCGCCGAGGAGGTGGTCGGCCGGGTCAGCCGTCATCCGGTGGTTCACGGCGAGGCCATCGTCGAGGCGCGGCTCGCCCCGCTGGGGTCGGACCAGGGTCTGGGCGCGAACATCCCGGAGGGCTATCGCGCCATGACCGTGCCGGTCAACCTCGTGAGCGGTGTGTCGGGATTCGTCCTGCCGGGCAGCCGTGTCGATGTCCTGGTGTCGATGCGCACCAGCGACCGGCGCCGTGAGCCGGTGGCCAAGACCATCCTCCAGGACGTGCGCGTCATCGCCGTCGACCAGCATCTCGAGGGGCGCGACGGACGGCCCCTCAGCTCGCGTGCCGTGACGTTGCTGGTCGAGCCCACCGACGCCGAGAGGCTCGGCCTGGCCTCGACCGAGGGCACGCTGCTCCTGGCGTTGCGCAACTCCTCGGACCAGGGGACCGAGTCGACCGCCGGCACGACGGTGGCGGCCCTCATGTCGACCAAGAAGCCCGCCCCGGCCCGGCGGGCGCCGGCGCCGACACCGGTGGTGACCACCGAGCAGTCGCGCCGCAAGGTCGAGGTGATTCGTGGCACGCAGCGCAGCACCGAGGAGCTGGACGACTGAGCGACGGTCCGCCGGAGTGGCTGGCCGGCGCCCGGCCGGACGGCCGGGCGGACCGGCGAGCGGGCCAGGTGAGCGGGAGGACCCAACCATGTCAGCGTCATCGATGCAGAGACCATGTACGGATCCACGGTGGATCATCCCCGTGCTCCTCTTCCTGATCCTGCCGTGCCTGACCGGACCGGTCGATGCCGGCTACCGGGTGCTCTCCGGACAGGCCGAGAAGATCACGCTGCTCGTCGGTCGCTCGCGCGTCGTCGAGCTCGACCTGCCGATCACCCAGGTCTCGATCACCGACCCGGATGTCGCCGACGTGCTGGTCGCCTCGAGCCGCCAGGTGCTGATCAACGGCAAGTCGCAGGGCGCGACGACGCTGGTCGTCTGGGATCAGGCCGAGCAGTCGACCTTCTTCGACCTGGTCGTACGCTCGGACATCATCAACTCGCAGGTCCTGCTCGAGGTGCGATTCGCCGAGGCCAACCGCAATGCGCTCCGCGAGATGGGCATCGACTTCCTGCTGAGTGACAACGCCCCGACGATCTTCAAGGGGGATGTCGAGCATGTGGAGGCGCGCGGACTGGTCGGCGAGACCGGCGACAAGCTGCTCTCCGGTCTGGCGGAGAACCTGTCCGGCTCCACCTCGGCGATCCTGTCGGCCACCGTCAACGGCGACGAGATCACCGCCGTGATCCGCGCTCTCGAGGAGCAGGGGAGCCTCACCACGCTGGCCGAGCCCAACCTGGTGGCGATCTCGGGCGAAACCGCGCACTTCCTGGCGGGTGGGGAGTTCCCGGTCCCGATCGTCACGCAGAACACGGTCAACATCGAGTACAAGGAGTTCGGCATCCAGCTGAACTTCACGCCCACCGTCGTCGACTCCGGGATCGTCAACCTGAAGGTGGCGCCCGAGGTGTCGAGCGTCGACTTCCAGAACGCGGTGACCTTCTCCGGCTTCCGGATCCCGGCGCTGCGCACGCGCCGCGCCGAGACCACGGTCGAGCTGCAAGGTGGCGACTCGCTGGTGCTGGCAGGGCTGCTCTCCGGCGAGCTCGGGCAGACGATCCGCAAGATCCCGCTGCTCGGCGACGTGCCGATCCTGGGCCAGCTCTTCCGCTCCGAGCGCTTCACGAGCGAGGAGACCGAGCTGGTCATCGTCATCACGCCGTCGATCGCGCGGTCCTACTCGGCGGTGCAGACGCCGCCAGCCGGCCGGCCGTGAGCGGCGGTCCCTTGAAGGGCAACGAGGTGCGGGGGTGATGAATCAGCGACCCGGGACAGCCGGCAGGAACGGCGACGGGCCCACCGGCAACGGTGCGGGCAACGCGCTGCGCGTCGTCCTCATCGATGGCGACCCGGCGGCCCTGGCCGGACTCCGGCACCTCGTCAGCGAGCTCGACGATGCGATGGTGGCCGGCGAGGCGACCGACATCGACGATGGCTACCGCGAGGTCATGAAGGCACGCCCGGACCTGGTCATCATGGAGCTCGGCAATGCCGACGTCGGCGAGCGCGCCCTTGTCCTCGCCGAGCGGCTCGGCGACATCTATCCGGACACGGCGGTCTTCGTCTCCTCGGCCGTGCAGTCGGCGGATGTCCTGAAGCGGGCGATGCGTGCCGGTGTGCGCGAGTTCCTGGGCCGGCCACTCGACAGCGGCGAGGTCTCGGCCGCCGTGCGCAAGCTGCTCCGGCAGCGCGCCCAGGCCAGCTCGCACGGCCGCCGCACCGGCCAGATCGTTGCCGTCTTCGCGCCGAAGGGCGGTTCCGGGGCGACCTTCATCACCACCAACCTCGGCGTCGGGCTCTGCCGCGCCGCCGGCCGCACGGCGATCGTGGATCTGAACCTCGAGATGGGCGACGTCGCCACCTTCCTGAACGTGCGCCCGCAGTCGACCATCGTCGACGTCGTCGAGGCCGGTGACAACCTCGATGCGAGCCTCCTCGAGTCGGCGCTGGTGCACCATGGCTCCGGCGTCGAGGTGCTCGCCGAGCCGGCCGCCGCCGAGGATGCCGACCGCATCGAGGCCCAGCACGTCGGGCAGCTCCTGATCCGCATGAAGACGCTCTTCGACTACGTGGTCGTCGACCTGAGCCATCGCTTCGACGAGCACACGCTCGAGGCCCTCGACCTGGCCGATCACATCCTGCTGGTGTCGGTGCTCGAGCTGCCGACCATCCGCAACACACGACGCTGCCTCGAGGTATTCGAGAAGCTCGGCTATGACGACGAGCGGCTGAAGCTGGTGATCAATCGCCACCGTGCGTCGCGCTCGAGCGAGCGCTTCGAGAAATCATTCGGGCACCCGATCTACTGGCGGCTGCCCAACGACTACGCGACGGCGATCTCGGCCATCAATGCCGGCGTGCCCGTCGCCGACGTGGGGGCCGAGTCGGCGCTGGCTGCCAGCCTGCGCGGGCTCGCCGTCCGGATCGACGGCCGCGGACGGCGTGGCGACCAGCGACCGGCGGCGCATGCCGGGCGCTTCCGGCTGCTGCGGAGGCTGCTGCCGGCCACCGGCACGGGCGGGTAGATGGACCGGCCGTGCCGGCGGAGCGTGGACGGCCCCGCGCGACGCGCCGCGTGGCGAGGGTTCGAGGGGGGAGAGGATCATGGCACTCAGTGAACGACTCAGGCGAAGCACACCGCGCGCCATTCCGACGCCGCTCGAGCAGGTCCGTCGCCGCCGCAACGGACGCACGGACCCGTTCCAGGAGCTGAAGACCCGCATTCACCGGCGTCTCATCGAGCGTCTCGATCTCGCCAACCTCGAGAAGTTCGAGAAGAGCGAGGTGCGCCGCCAGGTGCGACGGGTGACGGACGCGCTCCTCACCATGGAGTCGACGCCGCTCGCCCGCGCCGACCGCGAGCGGCTGATCGACGAGATCGAGAACGAGACCTTCGGCCTCGGGCCGCTCGAGCCCCTGATCCAGGACCAGGAGATCGCCGACATCCTGGTGAACGGCCCGCACCAGATCTACGTCGAGCGCTACGGTCGCCTCGAGGAGACCGACGTCGTCTTCAAGGACGACGCTCATCTGCGTCAGATCATCGACCGCATCGTCTCCAAGGTCGGACGCCGCATCGACGAATCGTCGCCGATGGTGGACGCGCGCCTGGCCGACGGCTCGCGCGTCAACGCCATCATCCCGCCGCTGGCCCTCGACGGCCCGACGCTGTCGATCCGGCGCTTCGGGGTCGAGGCGCTCCACATGGAGGACCTGATCGAGCTCGGTACCCTGCCGGCAGAGGTCGCCAAGCTCCTCGAGGGCTGTGTCAAGGCGCGGCTCAACCTGCTCATCTCGGGGGGCACCGGTGCGGGCAAGACCACGCTCCTGAACGTCCTGTCGAGCTACATCCCGCCTGAAGAGCGCATCCTCACCATCGAGGACTCGGCCGAGCTGCAGCTCCAGCAGGCGCACGTCGTCCGCCTGGAGACGCGGCCCCCCAACCTCGAGGGCAAGGGCGAGGTCACGCAGCGCATGCTGGTGCGCAACGGCCTGCGCATGCGCCCCGACCGCATCATCGTCGGCGAGGTGCGCGGCGACGAGGCGCTCGACATGCTGCAGGCGATGAACACCGGACACGACGGCTCGATCACCACGCTACACGCCAACTCGCCGCGCGATGCGCTGAGCCGCCTGGAGACCATGGTGCTGATGGCCGGCTTCGACCTGCCGAGCCGCGCCATCCGCGAGCAGATCGTCTCGGCGATCCAGGGCGTCATCCAGATCGCCCGCCTGCCCGACGGCCTGCGCAAGATCGTCAGCATCTCCGAGATCACCGGCATGGAGGGCGACGTCGTCGTCATGCAGGACCTGTGCGTCTTCGAGCGCACCGGCATCTCGGTCGAGGGCGAGGTGCTCGGCCGCTACCGCTCGACCGGCATCCGCCCCGGCTTCGCCGACCGCATCGCGCTCAGCGGCTACTCGCTGCCGCAGGGCATCTTCGAACACGTGGTCTTCGACACGCGGAGGGCACGGTGATGGAATCGCTCGTGGCGAGGGCCACCGATCTCCTGGCGGCGATCGCGGGCCGCCGGTTGCCGGTCTCCGACGAGATCGAGATCGCCACTCTCGTCTTCCTCGCCGTGCTGCTCGGCATCCTGGCGACCGTGGGGCTGGTCTCTCACCTGCGTGGCTGGGCGACGCCCGAGGTCGAGCGACGGCTCAGGGCGCTCGAGGGCGGCGGCGAGGCGCGCCGCGAGCTGGGCTCGATCCTGCGCGCCTCGGACCTCGCCGAGCTCGAGGGGCTGGGCATCGGCTCGCGCTGGCTGCGTGACCTGAGTCTCATGCAGCGACTCGAGCGCCTGCTCGGTCAGGCCGGGTTCACGATGAGTCCGGGCGAGTTCCTGGGCTGCGTGGCGCTGGCGGCGACGGCCGGTGGACTCGCCGCCTATCTGCTCGGCTGGCGTGATCCGCGCCTGGTCCTGCTGGTGCTGATCGGCGCCGCGGTGCCGGTCGCCTGGCTGTGGCAGCGTCGCGGGCAGCGCTTCCAGCAGTTCTCCGAGCAGCTGCCGGCGGCGCTCGGGCTGATGGCGGGTAGCCTGCGGGCCGGACACGCCTACTCGGCCGCCGTGCGGCTGGTGGGCGAGGAGCTTCCCGACCCGGTCGCCAGCGAGTTCCACACCATGGCC
>JASFRE010000159.1:0-8644 GCA_050115055.1 Candidatus Eiseniibacteriota bacterium
CATCCTGATGCCGCCCGAGTGGTACGACCGCATCGAGTCGATCCAGAACTACTCGAGCGAAGGATCGGCCCAGGGACGGCTCGACGCCTGGAAGGGCGGCATCCACATGATGGCGGACTCCCCCATCTTCGGGGTCGGACTGGGCAACTTCAATCGCACCTACGGCACGCTCTACAACACGATCAACACGCGCTGGACGGCCGCCCACAGCATGTACATCCAGTTCATCGCCGAGCTCGGTGTTCCCGGCCTGATCTACATCGTCACGGTCATCATCTTGACGTTCAGGACTCTGGCCAGGGTTCGCCGCGCCTGCGACCGGCGCGACGAGCCGGAGTACCGGACCCTCCAGGCGATCACCCGGGGGGCCGAGTGCGGGTTCGTCGCCTACCTGATCTCGACGACCTTCCTGAACAGCATGGCCTACCCGCACCTCTGGCACTTCGGGGCGGTCGCCGGCTGCGCGCTGGTGGCGCTCCGGAAGATGCAGCGCGAGGAGCGTGATCAGCTCGAGCTCGTGGCCGCGCGTGAGACTGCAGCGCTGCCGTAGGTGTTGCGATGCCACGCCGGCCTCCCTAGACTGATGCCGCGCGGCGGCACGCCCCGGAACGTCCGCCGCATCGCGAACCGTGCCGGCCCGAGTCGCCGGTCCATCACCAGGTCCCCTGCCGTGAGCGAGTGAGATGTCGAAGCCTGAGATGCCGAAGCCAGTCTCGTCGTCCAGCCTGATCTCCAGGCGCGCGCCGGCGCGCCGTCTCCCCGGCCGGCCCTCCCGGCTGGGCGCCACGATCGCGTCACCGGCGTCGTTCCTCGTCGCGGTCGCGGTGGCCGTGCTCGGCGTCGCGGTGGCGCACGCTGCGGCACCGGCGGCGATAGCCGGGACGGCGGCGGCGGCGGACGGCATGGCGCGGCCGGCGGCGGACGCCACGCGCGCGGTCTACGACCTGCTCGTGGTCGGCGACTCGATCACGGAGGGCGTGCCGGTGCCGCCCGGCTTCCGAGAGCCGCTCTACAACCTCCTGAACGCGGGCAGCGACACCTACGTCTTCCAGGGCTCGTCTGGCAGTGCTCCGTTCGAGGGACACTTCCTGGCTGGCGCGCGCGTCGAGCAGTTCTTCCCGGTCTCGGCCGGCGGCGACGGCACCTTCGACGTCACCGGCGACATGGGCGCCGGGGGACCGGGCACGGCGCCCGACGTGGTCGCCATCCACCTCGGCACCAACAACGTGAGCGGGGACCCGCCACCGTACGTGCCCTACTCCCAGGATCACGGCCAGAGCTACGAGGCGACGCCGGCCGGGGACATGGGCAAGCTCGTGGAGTACCTGTCGCGCTGGGCCACCGGCGCCGAGAGCTTCGACCTCGAGGCGGTCGTCCTGTCGCTCATCACCCCGATCCAGGGGCGCACCGCCGACGTGGAGGCCTGGAACGATGCCCTCGTCGCCCTCTCGGAGGACTTCGCCGAGGGTGTTCCGACCGGCACGCCACTGCGCGTGGCGCTGGCCGACCACTACGCGCGCTTCCTGACCAATCCCCAGCTCTTCACCGGCCTGCCGGGCGACTGGATGACGACCGGCGACCCGCTTCATCCGGACGAGGACGGCTACGCGCAGATGGCCGACGTCTACCGGGACGCGATCGAGCAGGCCCTGACCGACCTCACCGCGCCGGCGGCGATCAGCGATCTCGTGGCGAGCACCAGCGGTGACGATGCGGTGACCGTGACCTTCACGGCCTCCGGCGACGACGGGATGAGCGGGGTCGCCGCACGGTACGACCTGCGCTACGCGACCTCGGCCATCGATGCCGGCAATTTCGCCTTCGCCACCCAGGTCCGCGGCGAGCCGGCTCCGGCCAGCGCCGGAGCGGGTGAGGCGATCGTCGTCGACGGCCTGAACCCGGGCACGATCTACTACTTCGCGGTCAAGGTGGTCGACGACGGCGGCAACCGCTCGGGGATCTCCAACGTCGATCTCGCCACCACGACCGGGGCCGGATCGGACATCGTCGATGACTTCAACCGTCCCAGCCTGGGCCCCAACTGGAACGCCGACCCGGAGTACGCGATCGTCTCCAACGAGCTCGCCAACACGAGCATCGATCAGACGCGTATCGACTTCATCGCCACCTACGTGGCGATGTCGAATCCACTCGGGGCGGGCTTGCGCTGGCCGGCCTCGACCGATCCCCAGGGCCGCAACCAGGCCGGTCTCGCCCTCCGCCTCGACTCCGTCGATCCGGACCTGACGAACGGCTACCTGCTGTTCCGCGATGACCCGGCGATCGGCAATCCCAACCGCTGGAACCTGAGCCTGCTCCAGGGCGGTCAGATCGCCAGCTCGATCGGCTTCGTCACCTCGAGCATGCCGGCCGCGCCCAGCGTCAACGACACGATCCGCGTGCTCCTCAGCTCCGACGCCAGCGGCCACCACTTCGACATTCTGGTCAATGGCGACTTCGACGTGCGGATCAGCGACCCGAACCGGCTGGTCAACAGCGCCACCTACTACGTGGGCTACATGAGCCGCGGCGGTCTCAACAACAACATCGACGACTTCACGCTCATCACCACGCCGGGCGGCAACCTGCCGCCGGGCCCCTTCGACCTGGTCAGGCCGGCCGACGGCGCCGTCCTGTCGACGACCACCCCGGTCTTCGACTGGACGCCGAGCTTCGATCCGGATCCGGGCGACGTCGTCACCTACACCCTGCTGGTCTCGGAGGACCCGGGGTTCTCGCCGTCGCAGACCACCGTGGTGAGCGGCATCGGCACCTCGCAGTACACCTGGTCCGGCTTCCTCGAGCGCAACCTCACCTACTACTGGAAGGTGAGGGCGCGCGACCAGGCCGGCGAGATGGTCGAGTCGAACCAGACCTGGAGCTTCGAGGTGCCGAACCTCCTGTCGGTGGTGGACGACTTCGAGCGCGCCGAGCTGGGTGACGACTGGGTGGCGGCGCCGATCTGGGTCATCGACTCCGGCGAGCTCGCCAACGACGACGGCGGCACCGGTTTCTCGATGGCGGTCTACGACGCGCGGACCAACCCGACCGCGGTGTCGCTGCGCATGGGGGTCGGAGCCGACTCGACCGGCTTCAACGCGCTCGCCGGCCTGGCGCTGGGCCTCGACAGCGCCTCGCCGACGGCGAGCGGCTACATGGTCTATCGCAACTGGAACCCCTACTACAACTGGCAGCTGGCCGAGATCAGCTCCGGCTCGCCCAGCCCGCTCGGCGGCCCGGCGATCGCCGACGCCAACCTCGCCCCCCCGGAGGCCGGGGACGTGATCCAGGTCGTCTTCACCAGCGACGGCGGGGGCCATCACTTCGACATCTTCGTCAACGGCGTCTACGACACCCGGGTCACCGATCCCGACAAGCGCCAGGCCAACGGCAGCACGCTGTACGCCGGCTACATCGCGGCGGGCAACGCTCCGAACAACATCGACGACTTCACGCTGACCGGGGTCGACTTCAACTCGCCGCCGGCCGCCTTCGACCTGGTCGGCCCGCCCGACGGCTCGCTGGTCATCACCCTGGCGCCGCCGCTCTCGTGGACCGAGGCGCTCGATCCGAATCCCGACGATCAGGTCCGATACCGCGTGATCTACGACACCGATCCGGCCTTCCCGAGCCCCGACTCGCTGCCGGCCACGACCGAGCTGTCGACCCCGTTCACCGGACCGATGCTGTTCGGTGAGTCGTACTACTGGAAGGTGCGGGCCTACGACCTGGCCGGTGCCTCGGTCTTCTCCAACCAGAGCTGGTCGTTCTCGATGGCCAGCATCCTGTCGATCACCGACGACTTCGACCGCCAGGAACTCGGCCCGAACTGGACCGGCGATGCGGCGCTGCAGATCGAGCAGGTGGGCATGGACGGGGAGCTGGCGAACACCGCTACCTCCGGCTTCAACGTCGGCGCCTACAACGCCGCGACCAATCCCGACGCGGTCTCCATCACCTGGGGCGCCAACGCCACCGCCACCGGGATCCAGCGCGGGGGTCTGGCGCTGATGCTGGACGAGGCCTCGGGCTCTCCGAACGGCTACTACGTCAACATCGATCCGCTGAACGGCAACCGGGCCTACCTCTGGACGCTGATCGGCGGCGGCTTCGGGGTCGAGATCATGAACGTGGTCGGACAGACCGGCGCGCCGGGCACCGGCGCGGTCTTCCGGGTGGCGCTCAGCTCCGACGCCGGCGGGCACCACTTCGATCTCTTCGTCAACGACAACTTCCACTCGCGCCTGACCGACCCGGACCGCCGCCAGGGGAACGGCCCGGAGCTCTACGCCGGCGTCGCGCTCCGCGCCGGTCACCCGAACAACGTCGACGATTTCACGATGACCGCCTTCAACTTCGGGCCGCCGCCCGGGTCCTTCGCGCTCCTCGAGCCCGAGCACGAGGCGATCGACGTGCAGCCGGGGGCGCCGCTCCGCTGGGAGTCGGCCGGCGATCCGGGGATGTTCTACGTGGTCTACCTGGGAACCGACTCGACCTTCGTCGCCGGCACCCTGGACTCGGTGAGCGTGCAGGGGGACACGACCCTCACCTGGCCGGCGGCGCTGCCGCTGGACACCGATCTCACCTGGACGGTGCGCGCCACCGACGGCCAGCAGTCGCGCTTCAACGATCGTGGCTGGCACCGCTTCAGGACGACGGCGACGCCGGTCGAGCTGTCACGCTTCGAGGCGATCGGCGATGTCGGTCAGATCACGGTGCTCTGGTCGACGCGCTTCGAGCGTGATCATCTCGGCTTCCACCTGTGGCGCGCCCCGGCCAGCAGTCCGGAGGCCTTCGAGCGACTGACCGACGCGCTCATCGGGCCGGATGCGGCGGAGGACCACGTCTACACCCACGTCGATCGCGACGTCGTGGGCGGCGAGACCTACCTCTATCGCCTCGAGGCGATCGACCGCAGCGGCGGCTCGGAGAGCTACGGGCCGGTGCGGGGCACGGCCCGTGGGCGCCCGTTCGTCCTGGCCCTCGCCCAGAACGTGCCCAACCCGTTCAACCCGACCACCCGGATCGCCTACGAGCTACCGGCGCCGGGCGTCGTGCGCCTCGCCGTCTACGACATCGACGGCCGCCTGGTGCGGCGACTGGTCGACGGCGAGCGGGATGCCGGCCCGCACACGGCCCGCTGGGACGGTGTCGATCGCGACGGGCGGCCGGTCTCATCCGGCATCTACTTCTCGCGGCTCGAGGCCGACGGTCGCGTGCTGACGCGCAAGATGCTGCTCGTCAAGTGACGCCCGGCACGATGGACGGATGGTGACCATGGACGGCTCATCAGGACGTGCCGACGACGACGACGCCCGTCCCGCGGACGGGGGCCGGCGCGGGGCGTCGCCGGGGCGGCCCACCGCTCACCCGTGGGGCGAGCCGGCGCTCAGGGTGACGCTTCTGCCCCGCGACACCAACGGCTGGGGGACGATCTTCGGCGGCGTCATCCTGAGCTACATCGACCTCGCCGGTGGCGTCGAGGCACGCAAGCACGCCGACCGGCCGTTCGTCACCGTGGCCATGCGGGAGGTCGTCTTCCACGAGCCGGTCTACGTCGGCGACCTCCTGAGCTTCTACACGCGCACGCTGCGCACCGGGCGGTCCTCGGTCACCGTGGAGATCCTGGTCGAGGTCGAGCGCTTCGCGCAGGGCCGGGAGACGGTGCGGGTCACCGAGGCCGAGGCGGTCTACGTGGCCGTGGACGCCAGCCGCCGGCCGGTGCCGATCGCCGGCTGAGTCCCGGGGCGAGCCGGCCGGCCGCCCCGCGGCGGGGGCTGGCCAGCGCCGGGGCTGCCGCTCGCTGCCGGCGGGAGGAGCGGTGAGTCAGCGACCGAGGCGGGGGAGCCCGGCACGGCGGCGAGCCGCGCGCCGGGCGGACGACAGGACACGCGACGCGCGGCGATCGGCGCCGCCCGGCGCGAAGCCGCGCGTCAGGACGCTCCGGCTGGCGCTGGCCGTCGCCGCCGGGTTGCTGGCGCTCCTCATCGTCGATCTGCTCCTGGTGCCGATCGATATCCTGACGCCGCATGGCGCGCAGGTCCCGCTCAGTCCACTCTATGCCCTGTGGGCACCGGCCCCCGCGACGGCGGGCTGGGGGTGGTCGCTACCCGCCCTCGTCCTCGCCACCCTGGTCGTGGTCGCCGCGCGGCGCTTCCTGGAGCTGGGCCCCGCCAACCGGCAGCTGGTGGCGCTGGCCACGGTCGTCCTCCTGACCAGCAGTTTCGCGTTGACGGCGGGCGGGCCAGCGGCGCTGACCGCCCCCTTCGAGATCTACGCCGGCGAGGACTACTCGGCCGACCTGCCGCTGGCGCTGGCGGCACCCGGCGCCTTCCTGGATCACTTCGCGGAGATCATGCCGCGTCTGTCGCTGCATGGCAGCACCCACCCGCCCGGCTTCACCCTGCTGCTCGCGACGATCGTGCGTCTCCTCGGTCCATCGCCGCTCGCCCGGGCCCTGACCGTCATCCTCCTCGGCGGTCTGGCGGTGCTGCCGCTCCATGCCCTCGCGCGGCGCCGGCATGGCGAGGACGCCGCTGGCCTGGCGCTGCTCCTCTACGCCACCGTGCCGTCGGTGCTGCTCTACACCGCCACGTCGCTGGACGCGATCCTGCCGCTGCCGGCGATCGTCGCTCTCGACGCCCTCGACCGGGTCCGCACCGGTCGCCTGCGCTGGGCTGCGGTGGGAGGGCTCGCGATCGGCGTGGTGACCTTCCTGTCGTTCTCGGGACTGGCACTGCTGGGGGCCGGCGGCCTGCTCCTGGTGCTCGACCGGCAGGGTCCTCGCCCGTGGCGCCGGGCCGCGATGGCCATCGCGCTGATGCTGGGCGGCTGTGTCGCCCCGTTCGCGGTGCTGGCTGTCGCCACCGGCTTCGACCCCATCGGCTGCTTCGCCGGCGCCCGCGCGAACCTGGCCGTGCTCGAGGAGCAGATGAAAGGCCGCGGCCAGCATCCGTGGCGCGACTGGATCTACACCACGCTCGGCAACACGGTGGCCTTCGCCATCGGCCTCGGCAGCACCGTGGTGGCGGCGTGCCTGCTGGCCGTGCGTGACATCGCCAGCCGGGCGAGGCGGCGCACCCACGACGGTCTCCTCGTGGCGGCGCTCGCGACCCTCGTCGTCATGGCCGTCTCCGGCGTCTACCTGCTCGAGGTGGAGCGCATCTGGCTCTTCCTGATGCCGCCGCTCGTCGCCGCGGCCGCCGGCAGCCTGACCCGCGAGGGGGCGGCGCGCACCGCCTTGCGGCCGCTGGTGGCGATCCAGATCGGACAGGCGGTGGTTCTCGAGCTTCTCCTCGACACCTTCTGGTGATCAGGCGTCAGGGCGACGGGGACGCACGGTGTTCCGCATGCCCTCAGCGCTGGCCCCCGCGGACCCCGCCCTCGCGACGCAGGTAGCGCTCGAGGGCGGCCAGCCCGGTGCGCGCGAGACCGATCTGCCCGCCGCGCGTCACCATCTTGCGGTGGATGCCGTTGAACCACATGAAGACGCGACCGTGGCGCACCAGGACATCCATGCCGTAGACCATGACATGGTCCCAGGTGCCGTCGTGCGAGGCGGTGAGCACCAGCCGCCGCCAGGTCGGATCGAAGGCGAGACCGTTTTCCGAGGCGACGGCGTAGATGTCGTAGAAGCCCTCGGAGTCCGGCGTGCTCTCGAAGAGCAGGAACCCCTCACTGCCCTGCACGACGTCGACCGTGTAGATGCCCCGGCCCCGCTCCGGACCGATGGCGTAGACCGGGTTGTCCGGGTACTTGACCCACTGCACGCCGTCGACCGACAGCGCCACACCGACCCGGAAGAGCCCCTCGCGTGTCCGGGAGCCGCAGTAGTACATGCGATAGCCGTCACCGACGCGCAGCACCGACGGATCGACGATCTGCGTCCCGTCCCACTCCTGGGCTCCGCCAGGCGACAGCACGCGGCCGTGGCGCACGAAGTGGATCCCGTCAGCCGACAGCGCCAGGCCGATCCCCTCGTACAGCGCGCCGCTCTTGCCGGCATAGTACAGACGGAAGCGCTCGTCGGGCGCCGCCTCGGGGACGTACATGACCGAGGGGAAGGCGTTGGTGGCGCCGTCCCAGGCGCCGGCCGTCGAGTCCGGCTCCAGCACCACGCCGGCCTTCGTCCAGTGGATGCCGTCCCGGGAGTGCGCGGCGGCGATCGCCCAGTGGCCGCCCGCACCGAAGGCGGCGTAGTAGGCCCAGAGCGAGTCGCCGACCTCGACGACGCACGGATACTCGCTGTGTCCGGAGTCGTAGCCATGCTCGGTGCCAATCCGCAGCACCGGATTGCGGGCGTACTTCTCGAACAGCGTGGTCGAGGGTCCCAGGTTGTGGCGCCGGTAGGGGACCTGGTAGCCGGGGGGCCGCGGTGACAGCGGGGTCTCGAGGCTCACGTCCCAGGCCCGGTCGATCGGGTCGAGCGGCACCTCGCCGTCCGGCGCAGCGGTCTCCCCGGTCCGCCACGCGCCCGATCCCGCTCCGCAGGCCAGCCCGCATCCGACGACGATCAGCACCACGAGACTGCGCTTCGGTTCCTGCATGTCGGGATGGTGCCACATCCGGTGCCCCGGCGGGAATCGGTGCGTCGGGCAGGGCGCCGGCCGTGCCGCGGGCGGGGGGAGCGGGGCGAGCGGGGCGG
>JASFRE010000160.1:0-8603 GCA_050115055.1 Candidatus Eiseniibacteriota bacterium
CGGGACGCCGCCTGGCCGGTGGTATGATGGGTCGGAGTGTGCAACCAGCCGGCGAGCGCGTTGGCCCGATGAGGACGACCATGCCAGTACGAAACGCCCCCCCGGCGCCGGGTGCCCGGCGCTGGCAATCGTTGCCCACCGGTCCCCCGACGGCCGGCACCGCCCGGGCAAGCCGCCGCAGTCTGCCGCCAGTGGCGCTCTTCTTCCTCCTCCTCCTCCTCGCCACGACGTGGATCGCGGTCCCGAATGCCGTCCGGTCGGCGCCGCGCGGCACCGTCATCCAGGACTTCGAGAGCGGCAGCGTCGTCCTCCGGAGCTACCCGGACCAGGACCAGGATCCAGACGCCTGGGAGGTGACCGGCACGAATCCCCACGCCGGCGCCTACGCGCTCCGCATCGACGGCAACTCCTGGAAGATCCAGGACGTGCCTCCCATCGCCATCGCCGACACGACCCTCTGGCAGGTCGCCGTCTTCGTCGAACGCCTCGGCGAGATGCAGGCCTTCGGAGTCGGCGACGGACAGCACGAGCTCCTGTACACGATGGGCGGCGAGCAGCTGCCACAGGACCCGACGTGGTGGACCGTCTACCAGGGCGCCTTCCCGACCGAACAGTGGTTCGCCTACCTGCTACCGATCGGGCGCGACTGGCAGGTCACCCACGGCTACCTGCCCACCCTGACCGAGCTCATCTACGTCAATGACGACGACTCCGGACCGGCCGGGGCCACGCTCTGGGACTCGATCGCCGATGTCACCGAGGATCAGCCGGTGGCGCCGGCGGTCGAGATCCTCTACACGATCGAACGCACCGAGCGCATCGCGCGCGACCTGCTCGAGGTCACCTGCCAGTTCCACGGTCTGGTGCACGATCCCGACTCGCCGGATCACACCTTCGCCTGGGACTTCGGGGACTCGACGTTCAGCGACGAGCCCGACCCGCTGCACGTCTTCCTGGTGGCGGCCGACTACACCTACACGGTCGGGCTCGTGGTGCGGGACGAGCTGGGGCTGGCCGGCGTCGACACCTGTCAGGTGCGAGTCACCGAGGGATCGGGCGAGCTGCCGCTCAGCGTCAACTTCGTCGGCGACATCTTCACCGGCCGTCGCTACGAGGAGCCCGGCGGCATCATCGAGACCTACGGCATCGAGGCGCTGTTCTCGCCGACGCTCGGCATCCTGGGGCAGGCGGCCGATGTGAACGTCGCCAACCTGGAGTGCGCCTACACGACGCGTGGCGAGCCGCACCCGACCAAGAGCGTCGTCTTCCGCAGCCGCCCCGAGAACATCGCCGGGATCGGCTACGCCGGCATCGACGTCGTCACCATCGGCAACAATCACATCGTCGACTACGGCGAGGTGGGCATGCTCGACACGATGGCGCTGCTCGACTCGATGGGCGTCTGCCACAGCGGTGCCGGCACCAACGAGTACTTCGCGCTCCTGCCGACCTTCTGGACCGAGAAGGGTGTCCGCCTCGCCTTCCTCGGGCAGTGCAACCGCTGCGGACGCGCCTGGAACTACCAGCCGTTCCTCGATGCCGGCGCCTCGAAGCCGGGCTTCGGCTATCTCCTGCCCCACAACCTGGAGGCGGCGATCGGCGCCACGCGCGACCTGACCGACATCGTCATCATCCAGCTGCACTCGGGCGACGAGTACGAGACCGCACCGCCGCCCGGCGATGGCGAGGCACCGGTCTGGACGGCGCCGCCGCCGGTCGAGGCGGCGACCATCGAACCGCACGATCCCGACTTCCGCTTCCGGGTCGAGCCGACGCTCGGCGAGCGGGAGCTGCGGCGGCTGGCCATCGACCTGGGCGCAGACGTCGTCATCAATCACCATCCGCACGTGCTGCAGGGCTTCGAGTCGTATGCCGGCAAGCTGATCGCTCACAGCCTCGGCAACTTCATCTTCGACCTCTACTACCCCGAAACCATGCCGACCCTCGTCCTGACCCTCGAGATCGACAAGCAGGGCGTGGTGGGCGCAACCTTCGTGCCGGCCTGGATCGACGATGACATCCCGCAACCGGCCACCGGGCAGCTGGCGCGCGAGATCATGGACCGCATCGCCGACTACTCGCGGCCGATGGACGCCCTGGTGGCCGTCGATCCGGAGCTCGAGCGCGCGCGCGTGCATACCAGTCGCGCCGGGGTCGACTCGCTGGTGCAGGCCGACCAGCGCGTCGTCGAACTGGAAGAGGTCGGCGGCCAGTGGCTGTCGCCGCCGGTGCGGCTCGCGGGCGCCGGCAACCTGTCGCGCATCGTGTCGGCAAGCGGCGCCGGCGGCCTCGAGGTGGCCTGGGGACGCGAGATCCTCTGGCACGGCGGCTTCGAGGCCGAGGGCGCCACCCTCTGGGATGACAACACCGACGACGAGTGGCTGGATGACACGGTCTGGCGGAGCGGTGCGCGCTCCCTGGCCCTCCGGCGCCACGCCGGCCAGGGCGAACACGTCGGCACGGATCTCGAGAGACACCTGCCCTGCGATCCGCAGCGCCGCCACACGGCGCTCGGCTACCTCCGTGCCGACAACACCGCCGAGGCCCGGATCATGGTGCGCTTCTACCACAGCCGATACAGCGAGGACCCGCTCGCCTCGACCGACCTGGCGCCGCGCTTCACCGGCACCTGCGACTGGACGGCCCAGTGGACCGATCTCGACACGCCCAACCAGGGGGTCTACTTCGAGCTGCGCTGCGCCATGGAACCGCCGTCGAGCGGCACCGGTCTCACCTGGTTCGACGACCTGGCGCTCGTCGAGTGGGAGGACTGGGTCACAGCCGGCAGCGGCTCGATCGCGGTGCCGTCGCCCAACAACCACCGCTATCTGCAGGTGCGAGCCAGCGGTCCGGGAACGGTCGCCATCGTCTACGAGGAGACCGCCTACACCGGCGCCACCGCCGCAGTGGCGGCCGATCCGGCGCCGCCGCCGGGTGGGGCACGGCTCTCGAGTCACCCCAATCCGTTCAACCCGCGCACGACGCTCGAGCTCGACGTGCCGGGACGCGGTGCGCAGCCGGTCGAGGTGGCGATCTTCGACGTGCTGGGACGGAGGGTGGCAACGCTGTTCGAGGGCGAGCTGCCGGGCGGCCAGCGAAGCGGCCTGAGCTGGGACGGGCGCGACGCGGGCGGGCGGCCGCTGCCGAGCGGCATCTACCTGGCGCGGGGCCGACTCGGCCGCGCCGAGGTGAGCCACAAGCTGGTCCTGATCCGCTAAGCTCGGTGGGTCGTGCGTCGAATCGCCCCCTCTAACTGGAGTCTCGCCGATGGCCAAGCCCGTCCTGCTCGAGTTCTCGATGAGCCCGTTCGATAAGGGCGCCTCGCTCAGTGCCTACGTCTCCCGCAGCCTGGACATCATCGACCGGAGCGGCGTCGCCTACCGCCTCAACCCGATGGGTACCGTCCTCGAGGGTGAGTGGGACGAGGTGATGCAGGTCGTGGGCAAGTGCTTCCAGGCGATGAGCCAAGACTGCGAGCGGATCAGCGTCGCCATCAAGATCGACTACCGGCGCGGCGCCGAGGGGCGGCTCGAGGCCAAGATCGACTCCCTCGAGCAGCGCCTCGGGCGCAAGCTGCGCACCTGATCACTGGCCAGCGGCCGGCATTCCGCGTGTCCGACCCGAGGGCGCGGTTGGACGCAGTCAGATCTCACGGTGCTGCGCTCGAACGCAGGTCCACCGATGTGCGCACGCTGCTCGACCAAGGCGCCCGCCCGGTCATCGGCCGGCCTCAGCGATGTGGTTTTCGGCAACGCGTGGCGCCCCCTTCATTCGTTGCCGGTCACGCCAAGCTGCTGCCGCATGCCGAAGGTGTCTGGCAGGAGCCACTGCTCGGCAATCCTGCCCTCCTTGACCCTGAACATCGAGACCTCGTTGATCTGGATCCTCTTCCCGGTCGGGGGATTCCCGAGCCAGGGCCCCTGGTTGGTTCCGGTCGACACATAGTGAATCACCACCATGTCTCGCTCCGCCACGATGCGCTGAATCTCCTCGCTCCAATCCGGAAAGGCGCGGCGGAGCTGCCGCACGTGTTCTCGCAAGCTGTCGATCCCGATCGACTCGGTGCCATCGGGGAGGAAGTGGAGAACGAAGTCAGGCGCGTAGAGCTGATCCACGATCGAGAGGTTGTTGTTGTTCCACACTTCGGCGTTCATCTTGCGGACGAGTCGCTTGTTGCGCTCCAACGCAACTTCGGACCTCGTCCTGCCGCAACCCGCGATGACGAAAGCGGCGACGAGAAGCAGGACAAGGACGGCGATCATGAGCTCCCACGAGGTTCCCCTTGTAATCATCGTCGCTCCCCTGGCGATGAACCGACAGTCAATGCCATGTCGCGGAGCCGGTCGCCGGGGGGGTAGAGTGACCCGGCCCGCGGCGTCGACGGCGCCGCCGCCCTCCTCGCAGCGTACCATGGGGGAGGCGGACGTCACCGGTGGGGCGCTCGCCGCCGCCGGGTAGCGCTGCGCCCGCCCTCGGCCGCTGGCGGACGACCGGCGCCGGCTGCTCGCAGGCGACTGGCGGCGCCGGCGAAGTTGTGTGAAACTCCGGGCTTCGAGCCAGCGTTACACCACGTGCGAGACGCCTCCACGCCCACCTCCGGACCCGAGACACGCCCATGTCGGACACAATCGACCGCCGGTGCAGCCGGTTCGCCGGACTCATCGCCATGATCGTCGTCATGGTCGCCGCCGGGTGCGGGGGCGGCGGCGGCGCCGACCAGGGCGCCGGCGCGCAGGCCGCCCAGTCATCCCGGGGTCGCCCCGAGCAGCCGCCGGCACCGGTGGCGATTGCCACGGCCACCTCCGGCGACATCGCCAGCCACTACGCCGCCACCGCCAGCCTCGCAGCCGAGCGCGAGGCGGAGATCCTGGCCCGGGTCGAGGGGGTCGCCGGCGCCGTCGCCTGCGAGGAGGGCGACACCGTCCGCCAGGGGCAGGAGCTCCTCAGCATCGACAATGACGCCTACCGGCTGCGGCTGGCGCAGGCCGAGGCACAGACCGCCAACCTGGCCGCACGGTACGAGCGCGTGCAGGGCATGCTGGCCAAGGACCTGGTCGCCGAGGAGGAGGCCGAGCAGGTCAAGGCCGACCTCCGTGCGGCCCGGGCCGCGGAGGACCTGGCACGCCTCGACGTGACCTACACCCGGGTCACCGCCCCCTTCGCCGGCGTCGTCGTCAGGCGCCTGGTCGATAGCGGCCAGAACGTGACGATCGGCCAGCCGCTCTTCGTCATCGCCGATCTCGATCCGCTGCTCGCCCGCGTCCACGTGCCGGCCCGCGAGTTCCGCCAGCTCCGCACCGATCAGCCGGTCGAGCTGTGGCTCGACTCGACCGGCCGGCGCCTCACTGGCCACGTGACGCTGGTCAGCCCGGTCATCGATCCGCAGAGCGGCACCATCAAGGTGACGATCGAGGTGCCCGGCGCGCCGCCCGACACCCGGCCCGGCGACTTTGCCGAGGTGCGCATCGTCACCGAGCGCCGTACCGGCACGACGCTGGTGCCCAAGATCGCCGTCGTCACCGACCGCGGTGATCAGGTCGTTTTCGTCGCCGCCGACTCGACCGCCGAGCGGCGGGTGGTGGAGATCGGCTTCCAGGACGCCGACCACGCCGAGATCCTCTCCGGTGTGGCGCCCGGCGAGCCGGTGGTCGTCAAGGGCCAGCGCTCGCTCAAGCATGGCGCGGCGATCCGGATTCTCGAGGTCGACGGTCGGGCGGACGGCTGATGCGCGGGCTCATCGACCTTGCGGTGCGTCGCCGCGTCAGCGTCATCATGGCCGCTTTAGCCATCGCGGCTTTCGGCTTCGTGGGCTACCAGCGCCTGGCCCTCGAGCTGTTCCCGGACATCACCTATCCATCGTTGACGGTACAGACCGACTTCCCGGACACCGCGCCCCAGGAGGTCGAGAACCTGGTGACGCGCCCGGTCGAGGAGACGGTCGGCGTTCTCCGCGGGCTCCAGTCGATCCGCTCGGTGTCGCGACCCGGCGTCTCCGAGGTGACGCTCGAGTTCGAGTGGGGATCCGACATGGACATGCTCGCCATGGAGGTGCGCGAGAAGCTGGACCGGCTGGTACTGCCCGAGGAGACCGAGGACCCGATCGTCCTGCGCTTCGACCCGTCGCTGGATCCGATCATGCGACTCGCGCTGTCCGGACCTGACGATCTGCGCGCCATCCGCTACCTGGCCGACAACCAGGTCAAGCAGTCGCTCGAGACCCTGAAGGGCGTGGCCGCCGCCGAGGTCCGGGGAGGCCTCGAGGAGGAGATCCAGATCGAGGTCGACCAGGAACGCCTCGCGGCACTGGGCATCACGCTCGACCGGGTGCGCGATCGGATCGGCGTCTCGAACGTCAACCTGCCGGGAGGGTCACTGCGCAGCGAGGATAGCCAGTTCCTGATCCGCACCATGAACGAGCTCGACTCGATCGAGGAGATCGGCGACATCATCATCGAGCAGCGTGATGGGGCCCCGGTCCGCCTGCGCGACGTCGCGAGCGTCGTGCATGGCGCCCGCGACCGCGAGGAGATCAAGCGAGTCGGCGGTGAGGAGTGCGTCGAGATCGCTCTCTTCAAGGAGGGCGACGCTAACACGGTGACCGTGGCGCGGCTGGTGCGCGAGCGGCTCGGGCGCTGGGAGTCGGAGCTGCCGCCCGGCTACCGGCTGGTGGCGCTGTACGACCAGTCCCACTTCATCGAGCAGGCGATCGCCGAGGTGCGGAACGCGGCGGTGCTCGGGGGACTGCTGGCGATCGCCGTGCTCTTCCTCTTCCTGCGCGACCCGCGCTCGACGCTGATCATCGCCACCTCCATCCCGCTGTCGGTGATCGCGACCTTCCTCCTCATGTACCGGCTCGACATCTCGCTCAACGTGATGTCGCTCGGTGGACTGACGCTCGGGATCGGCATGCTGGTCGACAACTCGATCGTCGTCCTCGAGTCGATCTTCCGCCACCGTCAGACGGGAGCGACGCTGGCGGCGGCGGCGGTCGAGGGCGCGTCGGAGGTCGGCGCGGCGGTCACCGCGTCGACGCTGACGACGGTGGCGGTCTTCCTGCCCATCGTCTTCGTCGAGGGCATCGCCGGCCAGCTGTTCAAGGACCAGGCGCTCACCGTCACCATCAGCCTCATGGCCTCGCTGCTGGTGGCGATCACCATGATCCCGATGCTCGCCGCGCTGGGCGGGCGGTCCGCCACCGCGCGGCCGGCGGGCGCCTCCGGCCAGCCACCACCGGCGCACCGGGGCGCCACGGGCAGCGACACCTGGTCGCTGGGGATCCTGTCCCGGGCCTATGACCGCCTGCTGGGTGGCGCGCTCGATCGCCGGGGTCGCACGCTGTGCGTCGCCTTCGCACTCTTCGCACTCGCCCTGGTCGGCGTCCGCTGGCTCGGTGCCGAGCTGATCCCCTCGCTCACGGAGGGCGAGTTCTACTTCGAGGTCCAGATGCCGGAGGGCACGGCGCTCGCCGCCACCGACCGTGTCGTCCAGCGGATGGAGGCGGCAGCCAGCGCCGATCCGGCGATCGAGCGCCACGATGCGACGGTCGGCAGCCGGCAGGTGGCCGGCGGCCTGTCGCTGACCAGCCGCGCCGAGAATCTGGCCCAGCTCAACATCGTGCTCCGGGACCGCACGGACGAGGCGGCCGAGGTCGCGGTGGCCGAGCGCCTGCGGCAGCGCTTCGAGCGCATCCCGGACCTCGAGGTGACGCTCGGCCGGCCCTCCTACTTCAGCCTGAAGACACCGGTCGAGGTGATCCTCTACGGCGACGACCTCGTCGACCTGCGCGACGACTCGCTCGACCTGGCCCGGCAGATCGATGCCATCCCCGGCCTCACCGATGTGCGCTCCTCGCTCGAGGCCGGCAATCCGGAGCTGCAGGTGATCTTCGACCGCGAGCGCCTGGCCGCCCTCGGTCTCGACATGGGCCTGCTCTCCGAGACGCTCCGCGACCGCGTCCAGGGTGCGGTGCCGACCCGATTCAAGGAGGGCGACCGGCAGATCGACATCCGTGTGCGCAACCGGGAACGGGACCGCTCGTCGCTCGATGACGTTCGCAACCTGGTGCTGCCGGGGCCGGGCGAGCAACCGATCCGGCTGGCGAGCATCGCGGACGTCAAGCTCGACCGTGGCCCGGCGGAAATCCATCGCATCGGCCAGCAGCGGGCGGCGGTCGTGACCGCCAGCCTGGCCGGCCGCCACCTCGGCGACGCCGTGCAGGAGATCGAGTCGGTGCTGGCACGCACGCCGCCACCGGCCGGGGTGACGCGCGAGATCGGCGGTCAGAATCGCGAGATGGAGGTGTCGTTCGCCAGCCTGCGCTTCGCCATGGGGCTCGCCGTGTTCCTGGTCTACCTGGTGATGGCAGCCACCTTCGAGTCGTTCGTCCACCCGTTCATCGTGCTGTTCACGATCCCGCTGGCACTGGTCGGCGTCGTCGCCGGGCTGGCGGCGACCGGCACCACGATCAGCGTCATCGTGCTGATCGGCACCATCATGCTGATCGGCATCGTCGTCAACAACGCCATCGTGCTGATCGACGCCGTGAACCGGTTGCGACGCGCCGGCCTTCCCAAGCGGGCGGCGGTCGTGCGGGCCGGCCACCT